>JAKADF010000312.1 GCA_021820805.1 Bacillota bacterium | reverse complement strand
CCCGGTCATGTAACCGTTTAAATGTTCGATTGCAGGCTGGACAATATTTGTGGCAACGTCGCTAATCGTCTGTTGTGATTGCGATCCTGATAATGCCAGAGTCATAATCGGCAAATTTGATGGATCAAACTGTTCGACAGCGGGGGCACTTACACTGCTTGGTAATTGCCCTTGAATTCGCGAAATGATGCTGCGCATTTGGTCAACTTCTTGGCTGATGCTTGTTCCATAATTAAATTCAACGATGACTAAGCTGTTGCCCTGGCTCGATGTAGACTGTATCAGAGATACGCCTGACAAACTTTGCAGTGCCTGTTCAATCGGGCTCGTGACTTGTTGTTCCACTTCTTGCGGGGAAGCGCCTGTCCAAGACGTCGCAACTGCTGCAACAGGTAAGTCAAGGTTCGGAAACAGTTCTTCAGGCAGTTGTGATACTGAAAAGAAACCAATTACCATCACAGCAATCATAATCATCGTAATGGTTACTGGGCGTTTAATTGAAAGGTTGGCTATTTTCACCCTTCCGTCCCCTTTTGCGTGATATACATTCCGGTTGTCCTAAATCGTCTTAATACCTTTTGATTTGCCGGACTCTAGTCAGCTTTCTGAAACAACCTTGACTTTATCCCCGTCAGACAGCAGATTTTGGCCTGCCACAACAATCTTTTCTCCTACAGTGAGGCCGCTTGTGATTTCGTACTGTGTGCTCGACATAGCCCCAACCTGAACGATTTGGTTGTGCACTCGGCCATTGTCTTCTACAAAAACTTCCTCTGCACCGCTTTGTAAACTGAGTACTGCATCTGCTGGCACCATGATGACTTTTTTCCCGGTTGTATTTGTTAACTGTGCTTCTAATTGCATTCCAGGCAACAGTTGAGTGTGGTTACCGTCAATGATTACATCTACTGGATAGGAGTTCGTTGTTTGGTTGAGCTCTGGATGAATCGCGAACACATGGCCGGTAAAGTTTTCGTTCAAACTTGGCACGGTGATGTTCAGTACACTGTTCTTGTTGAATTTCCCAATATCTGATTCGGGAACGTTAATCGTCGCCATTTGCGGACTTGTTGTTGCAATGGTCACAAGGTTTGTTTGCGGGCCGACTTGCTGGCCAACCTGTGCACCAACAGACTGCACGACTCCGGAAATTGGAGAAATCACTTTACCGTTTTGGATTTGAACCTGGAGTGATTTTTGCGCGGTATCTGAAGACGCTTGATTTTGGTGCAGCGCATTCGATGCATTATCGAGGGCTTGCTTCGCCTGTGTTTTGTCATTTGCAATCTTTTTTGCTAAGCCAAGCGAACTGACAGAAGCGTTATACTGTGCTTTCGCCTGCTCGAGAGATGCTTGTGCTGCTGCGACTCCAGCGTTTGCCTGTTGTGCCGTATTACTGTCACTGGCAGGAGGAGCCGCATCTGCGAGCGCTTTTTCTGCATTCGCTAGATTAGCCTCTGCTTGAGAGATGGCAGTGTTATCCGATTGCACAGTTTGGAGGCCCTGGTTATAGCCCTGCTGTGCGGACTCTAACGAGTTATATCCGCTGCTTAAATTTTGATAGATTTGCTCGTCTGAAGTGACAGTCGATTGATATGGATTTGTTCCCGAAAAAGCGCCTTGCTGCCAAGACTGGAAATGTGACAATGCATCTTGATAAGCCTGCGATGCTTGTTGAACTTGTTGTTCTGTAATCGATCCGTATGATTGCTCCGCCGTATCCAGCGTTTGCTTCAAGATTCCTAAGTTGCTTTGTGCCAATTGCAAGTTTTTCTTAGCGGTATCAAGTGCCTGTGTATCTGCATCGACAACGGACTGAAGTGCAGCTTTTTCTTCTGGCGTAGTAGCCGTTCCATCCAGGATACCTTTTGCTTGAAGTTGTGCCTTTTGCAGATTTGTTTCCGCTGTTTTTACGGCAGCAGCCTGTTCAGACACTGCATTTTGGGCATTTGTCACTTGCTGTTCTGCATTTGTATTGTCGTTGAACATCGCAAGTGCATCTGCATATTGCTGCTGTGCACTAACAAGTGCTGCATTTGCCTGTTCTGCAGCATTTTCTTGTGGAACATATGAAGATGCGTTAAGTGCTGCGAGAACTTGTCCGACCTGGATTGTTTGACCTGCTCTAACATTTACCTCGGATAGCTGGCCTGATGCACCAGGTGCAAGTGATGTTTGAATAAATGGCGTGATCGTACCCAAATATGTATGGCCGATTGACTGATTACTCAGTTTCACCGTTTGAACGTTAACTGCTTCAGGCGGCAAACTGGGTGCAGCGCTTTTGGATGGTTTCATGCTGCATCCAGAGACGACCCCCATTGAAAGTACCAATAATGCTGCAAGAATTGGACGCTGAGATTTATCATTTAGCATCTTCTCAAACAAACGCTCCTCTCAAAAAGCTGCGATATAAATGTGGATTTTTGACTCAACCGTCTATGCACACTTCTGATGCAGGCATGACCAGCTGCGTTGTATTGTTCGGGCAAATCCCGTTAAAAAGGCCTACCCGGTCTCGTCATCGTAAGCGTTCTCTTCCAAAATGCGGTTGAGTGATTTGAGTGCTGACATAAGCCCATCCTTCTCTTCTTCACTCATATCTGCTACAAGTTCCAAAAAGAAATGCGAAACCTGCGGGCTAAGCGTGTCTGACACAAAACTCTTAGCTGAATCTGTTACATAGAGGCAATACGAACGTTTATCCGTGGGATTGACTGATTTTGTGACAAGATTTATTCGCTCATAACGTTTGATCATGCTCGATATTGTGCTTTGGGATAATCCCAGCTTGTTGCAAAGTGCCATAACTGTAATGCCGGGATGGAAATAAATGTTCCCCAGAGCAGCAAAGTCGATTGGACGCAAATCAAATCTTGCGAACAAGGGTCTGAGTTTCGTTCGCAGTGAACTAGATAGTTTTTTGTGGAACACTTCTAGTTGTTTCGCCACATCTTGGTCCTTAGACATCTTTATCACCCATAGTAAATATATCGATATCGTTATAAGTTGCCAACAAAAATTAACAAAATTTATTGCGTTTCTTCGATTAATTTTCAATAAATCATGGCTAGACTCTTCCTATAGGCAGTGAAACAACCAGGAGGGTGTCTTAATGAAGCGAAAAATCATGTTGGCAGGTTTTGGTATCCTAACACTAGGTGCACTGGGAACGGTAACGGCATTTGCTGCTACTACAAACCAAAACCCCAACAACCTGCCAAGTTCTGGGGCGACAAAAGCTCAGCATCAAAGGGCACATGAAAAGATGTTTGTTGGAGCAGATATTGCAAAAATCATTGGCATCACACCGCAAACATTAAAAGCGGATTTGCAGAAAGGACTATCGCTCGCACAAATAGCGCAGACCGAAAAAGGGATGAGTGAACAAACACTTATCCAGAATATTGAAGCCGCACAAAAAGCGAATCTCGATAAAGCTGTCCAAAATGGTAAGTTGACTGAAACACAAGAAATGAACATCTTAAACAACATGGATACGAAAGTTACCAAACTCGTAGAGCATAAGGGTGGTTTTTCAACACACAAAAAGTGGCATAAAGCCGCAAGGATTTACAGGTTGGATGACATTTCGTCGATTCTAGGCATTGATAAAGCAACTCTTAAAGCAGAACTGAAGAGTGGAAAGTCGATAGTCGAGATTGCGCAAACGAAAAATATGGATGAAGCAACCTTGACGAATAAGTTGAGGGCGAATTTGCAAACAAAATTGGACAAAGCAGTTAAAGCTGGCAAGATGACATCCGAAAAACAGCAGGCTGTTTTAAAGAAATTTGATTCTAATATTAGTAAAGTGTTAAATCGCAAGGGTGGATTCAGTCACAAGAAGAGTGCTCAAAGTCAACCGAGTTCCTCTTCTTCTTCACGGGCGGCCTCCGCATCCGAAACTACGAACGCGTAACATTGTAACTCATTCGATCAACATAAAAGGAGCCATTCCATTAGGGATGGTTCTTTTTTGCGAACATCGCTCTCCAATTATATGATTGCTTTCTATACAGACTATCTAAATTTTCATAACTTTTGTCAGAATAAGTATAAAATATGTTTACAAGCTTACGTCTCTTCTGAAAAGCTTCCCCTGCAGAATAATGAAGGAGTGATCTACATGAAAATTACAGGACTCGAATTGTTCGTTGTTCCACCTCGCTGGGTATTTTTAAAAATCAACACAAATGAAGGAATTTCTGGCTTTGGTGAACCTGTGGTAGAGGGTCACGCGAGTGCAACAGCAGCGGCAGTTCGTGAAATGGAGGATTATTTAATTGGCCGCGATCCGAATAACATCGAAGACCTCTGGCAAACCATGTACAGAGCTGGTTTCTATCGGGGCGGACCTATTCTAATGAGCGCAATCGCGGGAATAGACCAGGCACTTTGGGATATTAAAGGAAAGCGTTACGGTCTGCCGGTGTATGAGTTTCTAGGCGGAGCAGTTCGCGATAAATTGCGTGTATATTCGTGGATTGGCGGAGACCGCCCCTCGGATGTTGGGAAAGCTGCAAAAGAAAAGAAGGAACTTGGTTTTACGGCAATCAAAATGAATGCTTCTGAAGAAATGCACTACATAGACTCGTTCGAAAAAGTCGAAGCAATCGTGGAGCGCGTGGCGGCAGTTCGCGAGGCGGTCGGAAAAGATTTTGGTATCGCTGTAGACTTCCATGGACGTATTCATAAGCCAATGGCAAAGGTCGTCGCGCGTGAACTTGACCCTTACCACCTTATGTTTATTGAGGAACCTGTTCTACCTGAAAATAACGAGGCACTTCGAGAAATTGCTAACTGCACCTCTACGCCGATTGCGACTGGCGAGCGCATGTTCTCACGCTGGGACTTTAAAAAGCTGTTTGAAGATGGTTATGTGGATATCATTCAGCCAGATTTGTCGCATGCGGGCGGAATTTCTGAAGTCAAGAAGATTGCTGCGATGGC
>JAKADF010000311.1 GCA_021820805.1 Bacillota bacterium | reverse complement strand
TAGATGATATTCTGAACTTCCCGTACAACTGGGACGTATCGAGAGTTACCGAAGAATACAGGAGATTAATTCAAGAATCGACTGAGGTCATTACGGTATCTCCTACTTTACAACACCAAATTGAAGATAAATTTGGAAGTAACTCAACTGTCCTCTCAAATGGAGTTAACGAGACATTCTTTGCAGGGGCAGACACAACACCTGATTTAATCAACCAGATAAGCGGAAACCTTCGTATCGGGTTTGCTGGCACTTTAAACCATTGGATAGATTACGAGGCAATAGAATCCTTAGCGGATCTTTACCAGGACAATGCGTTTATTCTAATTGGGAAGCGTGGTCATATGGGAAACGCGCATCAGGAGGAGGCATTCGAAAAACTGCACAAAAAGAAGAATGTGCACTTTATCGGGCCAGTTCCTTATGAAGAATTGCCAAAGTATCTGCACAGTATGGATATTTTATTGCTTGCGCGTTGCCAATCTAAAAGCAGCGAAGCATCTAACCCGCTTAAATTGTACGAGTATTTGGCTGTTGGAAAACCGATTATAACAAGCGGATTCCCAATACCCAAAGATATGAAACCATTTATTTATCATAGCCAAACAGGGGAAAACCTTGCAGCAGCTATGCAATTAGCTGTTTCAGAGACAGCCTCGAAACAAGCTGACATAAAAAAACGAAACAGGCAAGCAATCGCATGGCAAAATACGTGGCAAAAACGTATCGAAGCTGTTCAATATATGATTGAAAAGCCGAATAAAACAATACTAGAAGACATTTCTATATGATAAAAATTAGGGCTGCCCGTAAGGTGATACTTACTTACGACGCAGCCCTTTAATCACTCTTATTCTTTTTTATGGCGCAGATTTGGAATCCAGATAGTAATTGCACCGATTCCAATTAGCCAAAACACAGAAAACAGGACAAGACCAATTACCGGTATATTAGCGCTTATGATAATTGCACTTGCTCCAATTAATGCGTTTAACCAATCTGGCTTGTCCACACGTGTTCTTTGTGTAATTAACTTTCCAATCCAAAGTGATACAATCGAAAATCCAATGACCCCTGCAAAAACATATAAGAGCAAAATCAAGACTGCAATAGGGATTCCGATATCAACCAAAGCGAATAATGCGCTTACTGCAATAACAGCAGCAGTAACAAATAAGCCAATCAACCCTGTCCGCCTGGCGGATCGTTCAACGGTTGCTAAAGGCATTTTTACCCTGTTACGCAGGGCAAAGGAGAGAAGGACTGACACAAGCACACCCGCAATACTGGCCGCAAGCATGCCAACCCAAACAAAAAATGCGCATAATGCACCAAACAGTACGCCATTCCAAAAATGTGAACCAAGGGATAGTTGATACATACCTTCGGTATTTGCGCCGGTATCCTCTGTTACAATACCGCCGATATCAACGATAATTCCAGTTTTTGCAGAAGATGAAAGATGAACATTTCCGTTCACAACAACGAGGATTTCGGAGACTGTTCCGGAAACTGTAACGTCATGTCCCAATACAACTGCATCCTCGACAACGGTTCCTTTCGGTATATTGGTTGATTGATTACTGACTACCTTGCTTCCGCGAGTTGCGGCATAAGTTTGGTTTACTGGATAAATGAACAAAATGAGGATTACAAAAGAGATAAAACCAAGCCAAACCTTATAACACCAGTTCCTCATAACAGAGCCTCACTTTGTACCTTACGAAACAACTGTACAACCAGAGCAAAGGATAAGACAAACACCATAAGCATCATAGCACCAATCATAACAAACCAAACATTGCTTACAACGGATAGCAAATTGATTGACCCATGAAATATCGCAAATGATAGACGAAAGCTCGCTTTAACAAAATGACCGACAGGGGATATACTAAGCGACAAAATAACGAAAAAGCCAAATATAGCACTTGCCAAATAAATGAGAGACAATCTGCGGGTTTGGATTCCTTGCTGAATCTCTACGATATTTTGAGCTACCAACTGTTCAAATGCTTCAGGTGCAAATACAGTGCCAAAAGATTCTTGCACGATTTCTGACATTCCCCTAAAATCATGCACTACCTTCCGGCATCGGGGACACTCATCTAAATGCAGGCTCACAGCCATTTTTTCACTTTCGCTGAGTTCACCGTCAATATAGGCTGACAGAAGTTCCTCCAGAGATTCACAATTCATTTTTGTCACCTCTTTCTTCTTCCAGAGCTTTCCGTAATTTTGACCTTGCACTAAACAATCTGGAACGAACAGTCCCAATCGGAATGTTCAATATTTCAGCTATTTCTTCGTAGTCAAATCCATGAAATTCACGTAAAACTAAAGTAACTCGATGCTCCGAACTCATTTGCCTTAGTGCATTTTCGACATCGATTCGTATCCGAGCCGCCTTATTCGGGTCATGCTCTGCAGCAATTTGTTCAAGTTCGATTGGCGCCGCACGTGTCCTATCGCCCCGCTTCTTCCAATCAAATGCCGTGCGTACTGCAATTCTTGCAATCCAGGAAGGGAAGGTACGCTCTTCGCGTAATCCTTTGATAGACTGATACGCCTTGATAAACGTTTCTTGTACAACATCTTCAGTATCCGCGTGATTTTGTAAAACGGCGTAAACCGTGCGGTAAACAAAATCCTTATAATTCCTCACGAGTATTGTAAATGCTTCCGTGCCCCCTCGGATCGCATCCCTAATGAGGCTTAGGTCATGTTGGTTCACAAGTTTTGCCCCACCTTCTAAAAGAGCGCACGGTATGGCTTATGACCATGTCTTATTGTGTATATTGCCCGTTTGCCTCATCGACTACCAAAGATCATAATATCAACCAATGAAAATTTATCGGTACATCTTAAAGACCTACCTATTTTTGATTTAGTTCACAATCAGAGAGACAAATACAGCAAAACCCGCCATAAACTTGGCGGGTTTTGACGTGCAAGTTTCAGTTTAGTTGCTGCTGTGACCCTTACATCATTCAAACCATATGTTGCGTCCGAATTGAGATTTTTTACGTAACCAGGCATTCCATTTGGTAATGGTTGGTTCAAAGGCAATACTATTTCTTCTATACCTCAAAGATAAAACCGATTTTCCCTAACTGAGCTCCCTTCTCCATCCTGCTGAAAGCATGCTCAAACTCATTCAGGAGATAAACATGGTCAAGTACCGGCCTAATTTGGTGAATCTGAATAAAATCAAGCATCTCTTTATATTCTTCTGTACTCCCCATTGTAGTGCCAAGAAGGTTAAACTGACCATAAAAGAAATTACGGATGTTAATTTGAATATCATCCCCCGCTGATGCTCCAAATGTTACAACCGTACCTCCTGGTCGAAGCTGCGCAAGTGACTTATTAAAAGTAGCAGCCCCTACACTTTCAATAACTAAATCCACCTTTTCTGAAGCAAGCGCCTCTTTCCAATCACTGTTGCTGTCAATCGCCTTGTCTGCCCCAAGCTCTAGAGCTCTTTGACACTTATCCTCTGAACGAGAAGTAACAAACACAGTTGCACCAACCGCTTTTGCATATTGCAGTAAAAACGTTGCAACACCGCTCCCGATTCCCGGAATCAAAACAGTCATGCCTTTTTGCAAGCGCCCTCTTGTAAATAGAGCTCGATAAGCCGTTAATGCTGCAAGTGACAGCACGCCAGCTTCTTCCCACGTTAAATACTTGGGTTTTTGTTCTACATTTTCTGAAGGAACGATAACTTTTTCCGCAAATGTACCATTATCCGGAAGACCTAAAATTTCAAATCCAGCAGGCGGTGCGCTGCTGTTATTCCTCCAACCAAGAGACGGATTAATTACAACACTATCTCCAACCTTCACATTCGAAACGCCTTCACCAACCGCCTCAATTATACCAGCGCCGTCTGAGCCGATGATTAAAGGCGGATCCGTTGGTTTATGACGATTTGTTACAAATAAATCACGATGATTCAAACCAGCTGATTTCAATCTTACTCGAACCTGGCCGGCTTTCGGCTCTAACTCATCAATTTCTTTGTACGAAAGGCCAGCTAAACCTGCTTTCCCTGCATGGACAAGTGCTTTCATCGGTCTCACTCCTTCTGTATATAAATCCGTTTGAGGCATATCTATGAAAAATTTAAAAGCCTCCTAGTTTTACCTATCCTAATTTCGACATCAACATACTTGTACCTGCCAAAAATCGCTATCCTTTTAAGATTGCCGAACATAAATCGTTGCAAAATACAAAATTCCGCTGATAAAAAAGCTAAGTAACACACCCAAGCTGCTATTTGCAAAAATGCCGCTTGCAAACGGGCTGTGATAGAGTGATGAATTTGTAAACAGTAGTCCAAAAATAACACCAATACACCAACATATGAGTGCGCTTCTATGTTGCCCACGCTTTAGCGTTACATATTTATTTGAGAACTGATAAGCTATAAAGATGGCTTCCCATGACGCAAGCCCTATTCCCATAAGACTTAAAAAGGACTCCAATAAACCCATGAAGTTTTGACTAACAAACAGGACATATACTGAAACAAAAATCATAACTGCAGCATCAATTACGACACTTTTGTAGCGGGCAATCCGTAATCCGATTACCATTAAGTTGAGTCCAGAAGAATACAAACTTAGATCTGCTTCTGCAACAAGCCCCCCAACGGCAGCGAGTAAATACGGAATCGTCATCCAACCTGGAAGTTCCTTACCAATTGCATCAATCGGATTTGCTGCTGTTCCGACCGCTGGTGCACTGCCAATCAACAATACCCCGACCATCATCAATATAAATAATGGAATTGCCCCACCAGCCGTAACCATGTACACAATTGATTTCGTGGGTGACTTTCTCTGTTGGTAACGCGAAAAATCGGCGGCTGTATTCCCCCAACTGATGCCCGTTCCAGCAATGATGATAGAAACTGCCGGCAAGAATCCACTTATCCAATTGCCACTCGGTGCACTAAGAGTAACACGCCAATG
>JAKADF010000310.1 GCA_021820805.1 Bacillota bacterium | reverse complement strand
AAAGCGGGCAGTGCGGATGTTCTTGAGGCACTCGGTGCAAACACGGACTTGAACGAGATAGAAGCTATAGAATGCTTAGAATCAGCAAATCTTTGCTTTTTGTTTGCTCCGAAATACCATCCCGCAATGCGCCACGCCGCTGAAGCGAGAAAACAACTTGGTTTTCGCACTATCTTTAACATCGTCGGTCCCTTAACAAACCCTGTAGGAGCTAGACACCAAATCGTCGGAGTATTCAGACCAAATTTGGTAAACTTTGTTGCTCATTCACTGGCGAAATTGGGAACGCGTCATTGCTTGGTCGTACACGGCACAGATGGAGTTGATGAAATTTCCATCTCAGGCCCAACTCTTGTCGCAGAAGTTATCCGCGGTGAAATGTATGACTACACAATTAAACCAGAAGATTTTGGCCTCAGAACTGCTAGTATTAACCAGGTAAAAGGCGGGGAGGCAAATACTAACGCCGGCATCATTGTGGATATTCTAAAAGGTACCCGCGGGCCGTGCCGAGATATAGTGGTTTTGAACGCGGGTGCGGCGCTGTATGCAGCAGATAAAACTCCATCTATTCAGGATGGTGTAAATCTCGCAAAAGAAATTATAGACAGTAAAGAGGCACTGCGGCATCTACAACTTTTCATTGAAAAGACCAACTCATTTGTTCACGCTAAGGCGGTGAGCGAATGAGTACATTTTTAAACCGAATCCTTGACCAAAAACAACGAGAAGTAGAAGCACTTTATGCTAAGAACTATCGTGAACAATTCACGAGGCAGGTTGAACAAACGAAAAACAGAAAGACCAATTTATTTGCAACTGCAATTTCGGATCCGTCACGCCTTAGTATCATTGCAGAAATTAAACGAGCCAGCCCATCAAAAGGGGTTATCAATGAACATTTTGACATTCTTGAACGTGCGGCGGCTTATGAAGCGGGCGGCGCTGCAGCCATTTCGGTATTGACCGATTCAGCTTATTTTCATGGCTCGATTACTGATTTAAAAAATGTACGGCAAAAAGTTAAAATTCCAATCTTGCGTAAGGACTTTATTATTGATCCGATTCAAGTCGACGAGTCCCTTGCTGCTGGAGCACATGCAATTCTGTTAATTGCAGCAGCAATGTCGTCGGAAAAACTTAAAGAATTAAGTACCTATGCAAAAGAGATTGGACTCGATGTTTTAATAGAAGTCCACTCTCCAGATGAAGTGGAAACTGCTCTTAATGCGAAGCCATCGGTTTTAGGAATTAATAATCGTGATTTGCACACATTCGAGGTTTCCCTTGAAACAACTGTGAACATAACTCGGACACTTCCTCGGATGTGTCCCGTTATTTCAGAAAGTGGATTTCTAACGACTGAAGATGTAAAAAAGATTGTGGTTCACAACATTGATGGGATTTTAGTTGGCGAATCCCTGATGCGTGAGACCTCTCATTCAAGAATTCAATCAACTATCTTAGAATTTTCTTCGTGTGTTTTTTCACCCGCAAAAGGTGGGTGTAAAGCGTGAATCCTGTGCATGTTAAGATATGTGGCATTCGCAAAGGAGATAATCTTGATTTTACAAGTTCACCAAAGATTACTCATGTCGGGTTCGTTTTTGAGGAAGCAAGTTCACGTTATGTAAATCCTTACGATGCACAAAAACTTGTTTCGCAAGTCCATTCATCCTGTGTACCTGTGGGGGTTTTTCGCAACAAAGACGTGTCGGCTGTTGTTAAAGCTTGTAAACTTGCAAATATCCAAACCGTCCAATTGCATGGAAATGAGTCGAGCGTTGATTGTCACAGTCTTAAATCATTTGGACTTACGGTTTGGAAATGCATCTCAATTCCTGCATTCAATCCAGATGCGGAACAAATTTTGAATCATGCAAAACAGTATACGAACGATGTAGATGCAATTCTATTTGATTCATCTGTCCGTAATAAGGGTAGCAGTCAAGTGATAACAGGCGGCTTAGGAATTTCATTTTCCTGGTCTATGCTTGGCGGGAAAGATGGTTTGATTTCACGACTGAGTCCTGTGAACGTGTGGGTTGCAGGTGGAATTAATCCAGAAAATGCAGCAAAACTGCTTGACATATGTGATCCGTTTGGAATTGACATATCGTCGGGTGTTGAGCATGAAGGGCGAAAGTCAGCAGAACGGATTGCAGAAATTATAAAGGTGGTGTCAAGCGGTGAAGCAAACTTCAAATACGCCAGATGAATTTGGACGCTTTGGTCAGTTTGGCGGACGATTTGTTCCTGAAACTTTAATGTCAGCTTTATACGAACTTGAAGAAAACTATCGTAAGTGCAAAGAAAGCAAAGAATTTCAACAGGAACTTGCAGAACTCTTATCAACATATTCAGGTCGTCCAACACCGCTTTATTATGCAAGCCGTCTTACAGAGTTAATTGGCGGACCAAAAATATATTTAAAGCGGGAAGATTTGAACCATACAGGAGCCCACAAAATTAACAACGCACTTGGTCAAGTACTTGTAGCAGCCCGAAGCGGAAAGAAACGAATTGTGGCTGAGACTGGTGCAGGTCAGCATGGTGTTGCATCTGCAACAGTTGCTGCAAGGTTTGGACTTGAGTGTACCGTATTTATGGGTGAAGAAGACATTAAACGTCAATCGTTAAATGTATTTCGCATGAAGCTTCTCGGCGCAAAAGTAGTTTCTGTAAAGTCAGGAACCCGCACACTCAAAGACCCCACAAATGAAGCAATTCGTTACTGGGTTGAACATGTACGTGATACTTACTATTTAATTGGATCCGTTGTCGGACCACATCCATATCCTGCAATGGTTCGTGACTTTCAGCGCGTAATTGGCGACGAAACCAAGAATCAAATCATGGAGCAGGAAGGCTGCTTACCCAATACGCTCGTTGCTGCGGTTGGCGGCGGCAGCAACGCAATGGGCATGTTTTATCCGTTTATTGATGATAAAACTGTTGAACTTGTTGGTGTCGAAGCTGGCGGATCGGGCATTGATACACCATACCATGCTGCGACGCTTGCTAAAGGTAAAGTGGGCGTTTTACACGGCTCAATGACTTATCTTTTACAAGACAAATATGGCCAAGTTCAACCAGCACATTCCATTTCCGCCGGACTTGATTATCCTGGTATTGGCCCTGAGCATGCATATCTGCGCGACTCCGGTCGGGCAAAGTACGTGCCTGTAACGGATGAAGAAGCCGTTTCTGCTTTCTATGCTTTATCTAAATATGAAGGAATTATTCCGGCACTTGAAAGCGCACATGCTGTCGCTTATGTTATGCGGGAGGGACGGTCTCTTCCCAAAGACAATATTGTTGTCATTTGTTTATCAGGCAGAGGCGACAAAGACGTTAAGCAAGTCGCAGAAAGAGAGGAGGCGGGGCAAAATGAATCGAATTACCAAGGCGTTTGACCGTGTGAATCACAGAAAAGCTGTGATACCATTCTTAGTAGCGGGCGATCCGTCACTGGAAGAATCAATACAGGCGTTTGAGACCCTGCTCGAAGCAGGGGCCGATATCATTGAAATTGGAATTCCATACTCCGATCCGCTCGCCGATGGCCCCGTCATCCAAAGTGCAAGTGCCCGGAGCTTATCAAATGGATTTTCATTAGATAACGTTTTTGCTCTAACTAAAGAACTACGTAAAAAAACGGATAAGGCCTTCGTTCTATTCACATACGTGAATCCTGTTCTCCAATATGGAATTCGTGAATTCTGTGAAGAGGCTGCTCTTTCGGGGGCAGATGGTCTAATCATCCCAGATCTTCCACTTGAAGAATCGTCTACAGTAAGGGATGAAGCAGATAAGGCTGGCCTGGCACTTATTTTGCTCGTTGCTCCAACTTCAGACGAGTCACGTATCAAAGCGATTGCAGAAAATGCAAGAGGATTTTTGTATTGCGTATCCGCGCTTGGTGTAACCGGTGAAAGAATGTCTTTATCTGATGAAGCAAGAAAGCTTGTAGAAACGGCACGAAAATATACAAGTTTGCCGATTGCGGTTGGTTTCGGAATCGGATCGCCACAGCAAGCGAGAAAAGTGGCAGAGTTTGCTGATGGTGTAATTGTAGGCAGCGCATATATTCGACGCATTGAAAACAATCTTCCAACTGATAAGTCAGGATTTAATGAGGCAATCAAAGCTTTGCAGGAATTTACAACGAAATTAGTTGATGCAGCACGTTCTGCAAATATAGAAAACCGAGTGGCGAGATAATGTGGAGGGGGAGATGGACATGATAGTTGTAATGAAAGAAGGAGCAGTAAAAAAGGAAATTGACGCGGTTGTTGCATTGCTTCAGACGAAAGGCCTTGGGGTTCATTTGTCCGAAGGAGCTGAAAAAACAATCATTGGTGTCATTGGCCCAAAAGAACGCGTTCGCGAACTGCCAATGGAAACAATGCCCGGCGTTGAAAAAGTAGTTACGATTAGTAATCCCTTTAAACTAGCGAGCCGCGCATTTCACCCGAACGATACCGTGATTCAAGTTGGTAATCACTTAGTCGGCGGAACTGAACCAACGATTATTGCTGGACCTTGTTCTGTAGAATCACAAGAAAGTATCATCGAAATTGCTAAAGCAGTGAAGAAATCCGGTGCAAACATGCTCCGTGGCGGAGCATTTAAACCTCGTTCATCCCCGTACTCATTCCAAGGATTCGGCGAACTGGCCCTTAAATACATGGTTGCTGCAAGAGAAGAAACGGGACTCCCAATTGTTTCTGAAGTTATGGAACCAGGTACGGTAGATATGATGGTTTCTTATGTCGATGTTTTACAAATTGGCGCTAGAAATATGCAAAACTATCCGCTTTTGAAGGCGGTGGGACGGACGCAAACTCCGGTTCTTTTAAAAAGAGGATTTTCAAATACAATCGAAGAGTGGTTAATGTCAGCTGAATACATCTTGGCTGAAGGAAACCCAAACGTCATTTTATGTGAACGTGGAATTCGTACATTTGAAACGTATACCAGAAACACTTTA
>JAKADF010000309.1 GCA_021820805.1 Bacillota bacterium | reverse complement strand
GAGTGCGGTGTTTCCTACGGTCAGACAGTCGTTGTTCAGGGTCCCGGCCAGCAAGGGCTTGCGTGCGTGCTAGCAGCGAAAGCGCTTGGCGCCAATGTGATTGTTGCTGGCAGGGAGACAAGCCGCAGACGCCTTCTGCTTGCAAAGCAGATTGGCGCAAATGAAGTAGTCAATATCAGTCGAGAGAACCTGCTCGAACGAGTGGAACAAATTACAGAAGGTAAACTTGCGGACGTTGTAATCGACGTTACTTCAGGTGGAACCGAGCCTGTCAAGCAGTCTCTGGATGTTGTAAAACGGGGCGGTGTTGTAGCGCTCGCTGCTTATAAGCATCAAACGATACCATCTTTTGAAATTGACCGTATTGTTGCAAAGTCTTTAACAGTAAAGGGGCTTAGAGGACACGGCCATCGTTCAGTGGAAATGGCGATTGATTGCATTGCGTCAGGTAAGTTCCCAATCCAGGTGCTTAATTCCCATAATTATGATTTATCCGAAACTGATGCTGCGCTGCGAACAGCGGGGGGAGAGGGAGAACCGAACCCACTGCTTGTAGCGGTGTCGCCAGGCAAGCACTCTCGTTAGTTTATGAAAGTTACTCACTTTGTTCCACCAGCCGGGAAATGTGTCCATTAGCTTTATGCACGGTTCTTATAATGATGATAAATACTTGCTTTTATGGATGAACGGGTTTTTCTGTCACTCAATTTGGAGAGGTGGTTAAAGAATGGCGAAGGTGTCAAAAGAGTTAGCACAGCGGTTTGCGACAGAAAGGGTTTCAACATACGAAAAATGGGTAAGAAGCGAAGGCCTTGATATCATAGCAGCGCATTATATACCAGATTTACACACGGTTGAAGTAAAACCTTGGGCGCGCCGCGGCGGAGCTGGTGTATTTATCAATCATGAAGCATCGAGGACATCGAATGACTGTTACGTTTGCGATATTCTCCCAGGAGGCAAATTAACGCCCCAGCGTCAGTTGTACGAGGAAACAATTTATGTGCTGGATGGCAACGGATCGACAACGGTATGGAATGATTCTGGTGCGGAAATTACGTTTGAATGGCAAGCGGGTTCTCTGTTCGCAATTCCGCTTAACTGTTGGCATCAGCACTTTAACGGGTCAGGGTTCGAAAAGGCCCGTTTCCTTTCTGTAACGAACGCACCAATCGTGATGAACTTATATGAAGACTCAGAGTTTGTATTTAATACTCCATATGAATTCAAAAACCGTTTCCGGGGTGAACCAGACTATTTCGCAAATGAAGGCACACAAAATGGATTTTTGCTGGAAACTAATTTTGTAGCAAATACTAGAACACTGCCACTTATCAAAGCAAAAGAGCGCGGTGCCGGCGGTGGACATATCCGGTTTAATTTAGCGAAGAATTCTATGAACAGCCATATTTCCGAATTCCCTGTTGGTACGTATAAAAAGGCACATTTGCATGGGCCGGGTGCTCACCTTATTATACTCAGCGGTGAGGGATTCAGCTTCATGTGGCCGGAAAACTCGCCTCTTCGGAAATACGATTGGAAAGAAGGAAGCATGATTGTCCCGCCTGACAGGTGGTACCACCAGCATTTTAATACAGGAGCTGCTCCTGCTCGTTACCTTGCACTTAAATATGAAGGCGTAGCAATCCGCAATGAACAAGGGGTGCCTAAGGCTTGGATAAGCAAGCGTATTGGCGGAGACCAAATTGATTATGCTGACGAGAGCCCCGAGGTTCGCCGTATTTTTGAAGAAGAGTTAGCAAAAAATGGACTGCAGTCACAGATGAATTGTGTTTATGAAGAGGAGCTCGAGACATTGGAGGAGGCTCGCTCGAAGGAATGAAACTGGTATGGAGTATGCCGATGACAGATAATCACCCTGCTCTTAGTATTCCTCCTCTTTGGTTTCATGAAACAGGAGACGACCACTTTCACGATGATGAAAGTTGGTCACCTGAAACGGATGGACTGTGGCTGTCAGACCATTTTGAAATGACGAGCGTGGGCGTTGACGTTGGGTCAGCGTCCATGCAAGTTGTGTTCTCAAAACTTACGCTTCAAAGGATGGGTACTGACCTCTCAAGCAAATATAATGTCGTAAAGCGAGAGTCTATCTATCGGTCATCTGTGGAGCTTACGCCTTATATCATGGAGCATCGTATCGACGAAAAAAGGCTTGGTGAATTTGTTAAAAAAGCCTATCAGGAAGCTGGTATATTGCCATCGAGCGTAGATGCAGGCGCTGTTATTTTAACCGGTGAAGCGATTCGCAGAGAGAATGCAAAGGCGATTGCCCATACTTTGTCCAAGCAAGGAGGACGTTTTGTATGTGCTCTAGCAGGACACAACATGGAGGCTTTACTGGCAGCTTTCGGGTCTGGTACTGTATATTTGTCACACCAACGGGGACTTAGGTTGTTAAATGTTGATATTGGAGGCGGTACCACAAAATTTGCCGTGGTAGAAAAAGGGCGAGTTGTGGAAACTGCAGCTCTCCATATTGGCGGGAGGCTCCTCGCAACAGATGCAGAAGGTGTTATTACAAGGCTGGAACCTGCAGGTGAACGGATAGCACAGGAGCTTGGTTATCATCTTCACGTTGGAGATAAAATATCAAATTTAATAAAAGATAACCTTGCTAATTGGATGGCATCTAAATTAGCTGAGTCTCTCGAAACAGGTACATTATCTGACAGCGTAAAGAAGATGTATGTGACCGAGGCCCTTAAAAGCCGCGGTCCATTCGACGGCATTGTTTTTTCTGGCGGTGTCGGTGAGTATGTGTATGAGTTGACTAATCAAGATTTTGGCGATTTAGGGTGTTTCCTAGGTGCTCATGTTTCGCGGGAGTTCGCAGGTAACCGATTTGGTCCCATCCTGCATGTCGGGGAATGCTTACGTGCGACAGTGGTGGGCGCATCAGAATACAGTGTGCAAGTTAGCGGGAACACCATTTACCTCTCTAGTCAGAATGTATTGCCAATTCGAAACATCCCCGTTTTGCACCCGCCTTGTGATTTACACAAGGATATATCACCAAATGATGTAGGGGAGCTAATACGCCTTCACTTTGAACGATTCGATCTCAAAGAGGGCAGCACAGACGCAGCGTTGTCATTTCATTTCGGCGGTTTACCGAGTTATGAACGGATTCGCTCTCTTTGTGAAGGTTTAAAGGCTGGATTGCCGAATTCCATACATGGACCTAGGCAAATTACAATTTTGTTTGACCGTGATATCGCAAAAACGGTAGGGCGTATTCTTAAAGAAGAACTGAAGGTTAAATGCCCGCTGTTAATATTAGACGGAATTCATTTACACGACTTTGACTATATAGATGTTGGACGACTTATTCAACCAGCAGGTGTTGTTCCTGTGACGGTTAAATCTCTCGTTTTTGAGATGCGAGATTCTTGGGAGGATGTTTCCATGGCAAAACACCATACTCATTGATCACAACTCATGGCATTTTGTTCTGTGAGTTGGTCAACGAGGAGGCGATGTGATGATAGGTCGCGGCTGGCAAAAATATGTTTTAGGTGTGGTGTTCTTGCATGTGGCGGGAATTGTATTTTTGAGTTTCGCTGCAAGCCGCCACCCTGCACTGGTTGGAGTGGCCGTTTTGGCCTATACATTTGGGTTGCGGCATGCGTTTGATGTCGATCATATCGCTTTTATTGACAATACGATTCGCAAGTTTTTACAACAGGGCAAGAACTCAAACGGCGTAGGTTTTTTCTTTTCGTTAGGACATTCCACCGTCGTTGTACTAATGGTTATTGCGACAGTCTCTGCTATGAACTCAATGCGAAAATATCTACCTCCATTTGCACGAACAGGAGCCATTTCTGGAACACTTATTTCAGGATTTTTCTTGCTCCTGCTTGCGTGTTTAAATCTGGTAATTTGGTTTAAGTTATATCAAGCATTTCTTCAGATGCGTAAGCGTCAAACTGATGATAATGACATTGAAAATTTACTTGCATCACGCGGGTTGTTTGCAAAATTGGTACGTCGGTTCATGAAGTTGATTACAAAGAGTTGGCACACGTACCCAATTGGTTTTTTGTTTGGACTTGGGTTTGACACGGCTAGTGAAGTTGCTTTGCTTGCGATATCTGCAACGGCTGAAAAAAACGCACTGCCAATTATGGGAATACTCTCTTTACCCATTTTCTTCGCAGCTGGAATGAGCCTTATGGATACTGCGGATGGGCTGTTTATGACGTCTGCTTATGGGTGGGCGTTTTCGACCCCGCTTCGGAAAATTTACTATAACCTATCTGTGACAGGGCTTGGGGTGCTTGCTGCGACGGTGATTGGCTTGTTGGAACTTGCCCAGGTAGTTACAGAGGAAACGGGACTTACGGATGGAATTTGGGGATGGATACAAGGTATAAGTTTTAATATTATGGGGTATGTTCTTGTGTCTCTATTTGTGTTAGTATGGGCAATTTCATTTTTCTCTTGGAAGGTTTTAAAAATCGAAGAGAGATGGGAATAAGTATAGAAATCGGCGACACGTAATTTGCGCGTCGCCGATTATATTGTTGAATATCATTTTTAGTTAAGCCATGGAATTTAATTTTTGACTGATAAGTCGACTGTAAATGCGCATCTCATTTAGATAATTTTGGATATTTGTTGAAAGGAACTCTGATTTTGACGCAGTGACACTGATTGCTGCAGTTACAGTCTCACCAGTCTCGAATATTGGTACTGCGACCGAGCAAATCCCCGGCGTTGCCTCTTCATGTGTTAACGCATATCCACGTCTTCTAATTTCAATAAGTTGTTTATGAATTGTGTTTGTATTAATGATGGTTTTTGAAGTGCGTATTTGTAGTGGATTATGTAGTACTCGCTCAATTTCTTTATCATCTTGAAAAGCTAAAAGTAATTTGCCTATAGCAGTGTTATGACACATAATTCTTTGCCCCGTACCAGTGAATTGTTCGGTGCCTTTATTCTCTGGAAGTTTGCAGAGGTAAAT
>JAKADF010000308.1 GCA_021820805.1 Bacillota bacterium | reverse complement strand
GCCAGGTGGTTGTTGGCCGAATACACTCTCTGAGAAACAACATATTATTTGTTGCTTTACGGGAATGTCGCGCCTAAGTGAGTACGAGATTAGGTATAATTATTGATTCACCATCATAATTCTCTATTTGAATTGTAACAACTACTTCTTAAGATCAACCGTCCTATGATTCGATAATGTGATAGGCTGTTTCCCATTGTGTAACTTTGTATTGCTCTTTATCACAATAAAACGAAATTAGACCAAACTATTATAGGTAATCATTCTAGTGAGTTGTGATAGAAAATATAATTTAGGAGACGAGGATTAAACAGACACAGTGAGCAAAGCTACGGGTCTAGGATTAGCCTTACCTTTAATTGCTCAGTTACCGAGAGAGGATATGATGCGTGAGTATGTTATACGATGAATCATACATCGGAATTTATAAGTCTATCATTCGAAATAATCCCGATCCCGCTATTGTTCTCTCTGTGGATGGCACACTTACTGAAGTGAACCAAAGTGTAACGGAATTGTTCGGTTATGCCAAAGAAGAAGTTCAAGGATTTTCCTATCAAAAAATGATTCCTCCAAAACAGCGAGAAAAAATAACCAGATATTTTAGTCAAGCGTTACAAGGGACGTCTTCAGAACATCTGATGGACGTATTCCATAAAAGTGGGGACATCCTGCATCTACAAGTCAAGTTTATTCCTTTAATTGTCAAAGAAAAAGTAATTGGGGTTTTTTGTGTAGGTAAGGATATCACAAAGTTGCGTAAAGACGAGGCTTACTTATGCGAAATCGAAGAGCGATCAAAGTCCCTTTTTAAATACACCGCCGATGCTGTTTATATTTTGGGCCTGGATGGGAATGTCATAGATGTTAACCCTGCTTTTGAGGAACTTTATGGATGGAAACGGCAAGAATTAGTCGGGAAACCTTTACCCATTATTCCGGATGATTTATTAAGTCAACACCAAAACATGATAGAAAAAGTAGAATGGGGCGCGGCTTTTACTGGGGTTGAAGTAACCCGTATCACAAAGAATGGTACAGTTGCTGATGTGAGTCTTACTTTCTCTCCAATCTACAACGGAGAAGGACAGGTTATAGCGGTTTCAGGCATTGTCAGGGATATTACCCAGCTAAAAAATCAAATTGAAGAAAAATATCGGCAACTTACTGAAAACATTTCTGATTTGCTGTGCGTAGTTAATTTAAATGGAGTTATTGAGTATGCTTCACCGTCCTATAAATTCATATTGGGATTCGCGCCAGAATCTTGTGTCGGGAACCTTGTGTTTCATATGATTCATCCAGATGACTATGCTGATGTTAAATGTACTTTCATTGAGATGGCTTTGACCAATCAAACTAAGGTAATGGAGTTTCGTTACAGGCATGTGAATAGTCATTGGATATGGGTCGAGGCCAAAGGAACGCCCATATTAAATGATGAAGGAAATGTATGTCGAATTCAGATTGTTGCCAGGGACATTACGGAAAGAAAATGGTTTGAGGAAAAATTTGACTATGTTTCATATTATGATGCGTTGACGGGTCTTCCAAATAGAAGACTGTTTGAAAGACGACTTGAACAGTCCATTAAGGAGGCGGCATCGCAAGGACACAAGTTGGCAGTCATGTATTTGGACATGTGCAAATTCAAGTACATTAATGATACCTTCGGTTACGATACAGGAGACAAACTACTCCACCAATTCGCGCAAAGGGTGCAAGGTTGTCTTCGAGGAGCTGATACGTTAGCACGGCAATGGGGCGATGACTTTACTATCCTTCTTCCTGAAATTGAGCTTGAACAAGATGCTCTCAAAGTAGCAGAACGCATTCTTAGCTCTCTTGGGCAAACTTGGCATATTAGTACGCATGTCGTCGAAATGACTTTCAATATAGGAATTGCCTTTTACCCTTCTGATGGAAATACGAGACAAGAACTGTTGAAAAACGCATATAGGGCATTGCATGAAGCGAAGGAGTATGGAAGGAATGATTTTAAGACATGCGCTGAATGTAAACAGTGATTCGTTATCAAGTGCAAAATGTGTAAAAGCTGCCGAGCTAGAAAAGGCCTAGCGGCGATAGGGTACGATCTGTCGTCGTTAAGCCTTCTCTCAATAGATGCGCTCTCAATTCCGTAAGGTGCACGGCAAATGCTGTCGAAGAGCAGCTCCAGATTCTATGCGAGTAACGGAATTGTCAGCTTGTTTGTTCGCACAGTATAAATGTTTTTCAAAAATGACTGATATTTAATGATAACAATTTATGTTTGATTTTATTGCTCACCGCCGGATGGCACACCCTCAGTAGATGTTTTCTTTCGATTTTGCGGTTTCGGCAACCTAGGTATTACGAATATTGACATCAAGCATGAGAACAGAGCAAATACTGCAGCAATACTAAAGGAACCTTGCCACCCCGCTTTCATAGCAATGTAGGCTCCGAAGCCGCCGCCAAAAACTCCTCCAATACCCTTCGCAGTATAGAGCAGGCCATAGCTGGTAGTTGAATACTTGGAACCGAATACATCCGCATTGGCTGAAGGGAACAGGGAGTAGATTTCGCCCCATGTTAAGAAGGCTAGAGCAACCGCCAATACGTACCCGGATCCTGACTTTGACATCGTTGGGAATAGGAACATAACTACAGCGTTCAGGAAAAACGCAAGCCCCATCGTCCGATACCTACCAATATGGTCGGAAATCCATCCCCAAAAGATACGACTGGCGGCATTAGTAAGGTTTTGCATCGTTAAAGCAGTTGCAATGAACGCTGCTCCAATACCAAACTGTTTGGCAATCGGAACGCTGTTTGCAGCCAGAAGCAGGCCGCCAAGCTGCATGCCGAAGAACGTGATATAGAGCATCCAAAATTGAATTGTCCCAAGCATTTTCCCAGGAGTTAAGTCATCTTCCGTCACCACTTTTGCGATCTTTCGTACCTTCTGTTGCTCTGGCCACTTGAGGACGAAAGCGAGAACAACAATGACTATAAGTTGAACAATACCAACATTAAAGAATGCTGCCGCAACGCTGGTTTTTAGGGAACTTGAAATAATAGGTAAGAAGACAAGAGATCCGCCGCCAAATCCAGCAGCGACCAGTCCATTGGCAAGCCCTCTTTTGTCTGGGAACCATCTGGTACTGGTACTGATTGAAACGCCATAAACGAGACCGCCGCCGAGTCCAGCGAGGAAATACCAGGCATACAAACCAAACAGAGAGTCTACCTGCCCCATCATAGCCCAACCAATACCTACCGCAAGGCCGCACGCAACTGTTACCCATCTCGGCCCTAACTTATCGACAACAAATCCAACAGCCGGCTGACCGATTCCCCAAGCTATAATACCGATGGTAAATGCGTACTGAATGGCGTCAAGTGGTGCCCCCAACTTGTGCTGAAGTGGTTTTGCATACATCGACCACCCATACTCAACACCGGCAATCAGTATCATAATGATAATCGCAACGATTAACTGCACCCATCGATTGTTCCTAAATCCTGTCAAACCTGCTGCAGGATTAGCCACTTCGTTCATGTGCTACTTCCTCCCCCTCAATATTCTAAAAATTTTGAATATACAGTTGGCAGCTCCAGAATTGTATAGGGCTTGATCGGTGTTATTGGTTCGATTTTTAGTTTAAAATTCCTAATTATTACATGTTAGTCGAGCAAGGGTATCCCCCCCTTTCATGAAAAAGAGAGGTGTAAACGTTTTCGCTTATTTAGCCCTATTGGCAGTTGACCAATAAGTGGCAACATCGGCCCCCGAGATAGGTGTCATAACTCTATTGCGGGGGCGCGCAGCACCCAGAAATTTTACAGCGGTGTCCTGGTGAGGGGCGGTATTCCCTCACTTCAGCAATTTACTTTTTGGATTAAGACCCTGAATATGGCCACTTTCTGTACCAGCTGTCGGGTCGATAACACAGTTAATCAGTGTTGGCTTTCCTGATGCAAGAGCCTCTCTGACCGCATTTGTCAGGCTTGCAGTATCTTCAACGTGATACCCAATCCCACCAAAAGCTTCTATTACCTTGTCGTAGCGAGCATTGGCTACAAGCCCTGTCGGTGATGGCTCACTCCCTGGTTTGTCGCCTCGATAGATTCCCCCGTTGTTGAAGACCAAAGTTACAACTGGAAGCTTATACCTACAAATTGTCTCAATTTCCATGCCGCTAAATCCGAAGGCACTGTCTCCTTCAATAGCGAGTACCGGCTTTCCACTAACGACGGCGGCAGCAATTGCATATCCAGTACCGATACCCATTATTCCCCAGGTTCCAGTGTCAAGACGCTTGCGCGGCTCATACATATCGATGGTGTTTCTTGCGAAGTCAAGCGTATTCGCTCCTTCATTGACGATATACACATCGGGTCTATCAGCAATAGCGTCACGAACAGCACGCAGTGCACTAGAAAAATTCATCGGATTCGGATCAGATTTTAGACGTTCAGCCATGCGGTCAATATTCTTTTTCTTACGCAGGGCAAGCTCTTCAATCCACTCGGCGCTCGGCTCTATATTCCTTGTATTTGCGGCGGTCAGAAGAGCTGCAACGGATGATTTGATGTCTCCCACAACAGGTGCTGCGATAGGACGGTTACTGTCTATTTCAGTCGGTGAGATATCGATTTGCACGTATTTTGCACTGTCTGACCAAAGTGGACTTTTTCCGTGAGAAAGAAGCCAGTTCAGGCGTGCCCCAACCAACACCACAACATCTGCCTGGCCTAGCACAAAGGAACGTGCAGCTGCCGCTGATTGCGGATGATTGTCGGGAAGGATACCCTTGGCCATAGACATAGGCAGAAATGGAATACCAGTCATTTCGATTAAAGACTTGATTTCTTTGTCAGCCTGTGCATACGCGGCACCTTTGCCTAGAATGAATAGGGGTCGTTTTGCAGTTGATAGCAAGTCAGCCGCGCGTTCAACAGACTCAGGTGATGGAATTTGGCTTGGTGCCGGATCAACTACTTTCACCAGTGACTTCTGAGCT
>JAKADF010000307.1 GCA_021820805.1 Bacillota bacterium | reverse complement strand
AGCTCCGGCCCGAATTCACCCTATCTGGCGCGGCTACATTGTTCCGTGAGCTATCGCAAGACCGCGTTACCACAGTCCCACGTCACGGTAGGTTCGCGCCCGCAGTTCTGGGCGGGTGGATTCGCACCACATGATTACCGACAACTTTCAAGTCGCAGCCCGTTTGTTTAAAAGCATGGTACTGCTTAAATAGAATCGTCACAGTCTGATTTAGAGAACTGCGGCAATCTGTGAATGCCGTTTGTCGTTCAAACCAGTAAACATGCTAACCTCAATGGGGAATAATCGTCTCCCAACTGCCAGAGTCCGTGGTTTTTAGTAATTCGTCAGACGTGGAAGATGACGTGCTCTGTATGGTCACAACATCAACACTCGGTTTAACCCAGAGAAATTGTTGCAGTATGCCTTTGCTCCATGATGTAGGCGCATGGATTCCATCGCTTACCCAGTGCCATTTGGCGTTCGGGCTAACATAACCCAGCATTGGGTATTGCGTCGGAATGATGAACCCGATATATATTTTCTCATTCTCTGTCACCTGAAAAGACACAAGGTTTCCAGTGGGCAATTCAGGAATGTTCCATTTTGGGGGCTGGAAAAACGCACCTGCGATCGGTTCCCAAGTTGTGCCTCCATTGGTCGTTTTATAAATCACGTACTCCTGACCCTGCATGGAACTTTCTTCAGAAGTAAAAAGGGCAAAGCCGTCGTTTGGAGCAGCGAATTCAATACGATTGAAGGCAAAAGATGTGGCACCTTTCCCGTAGAGTTCCATCTTCATATCTTGCGGCAATGAAAACGCCGTGCTCCAACCTTGTGTGCCCAATTTCCAAATTCGATTTGTTCCAATTGCCCATTCTTCCCCTTGATTGATTGCGATTGATTCAACTCGTTCATTCAGGTTGACTGGTCTCCAAGTGTCTCCTGAATCAGATGTCGAATAAAGATGTCCAAATATCGTCATCCATCCAGCTTTATTATTTCTGAAGAGGATTATTAACTGTTCTTGCTCTGAACAACTCATGCTTTCTGACACATAGGCATTTGCCGCATGAAACGTAGTTGGTTGCCAAGTACGTCCACCGTCCTGTGATTCCAAAAGTACAATGTGTGAACGACTGTTGTTTGATGGAGTGGAGACTTCAATAATCCAGCCGATTGAGGTGTTTGTCATATGAATGTATTCGGGGATATACCCGTTTAGGTTGGTAGACACCCAAGATTCACCGCCAGTTTGCGTGTACCAGGCACGACCACTCATCACCCCTTGTTCATTTTGATATCCAACTACCCATCCGTTGTTCTTTGAGGTAAATTGGACAGAATTGATTCTAACGGCAGGCGTAGGTGTTTTTAGAACTGTCTTTTTGCTGTTCTTAGATAAACTATGTCCAATGCTTGGTGCCTGATTTGTAGATGGGGATAAATTTGATGTTCCACATCCCACCAAGATGCCCGTGATTGTTATCATGATAACCGCTATGACGAATTTTTTGTTTTTGTATCGCTTCATTTCATAAATTCCTCCTCATTCTGTGCATTAAACTAAGACGGAGTGGATTATTTTTGAGTTACACTCCCTGGTTTAAGTTCAACGCACACAAGAAAGGACGTTCTTACGGATAACTGCCCGCTTCTGCAAGAAGGTAGCCCGTTCCGATACTGTATTTTCATGCACAATGGAGGGCACGCCTTTACTCTGGAAATGCCCACTTATGCGCAGTAGACAGCCACTGTAGACATCTTGTTAACTGTTTCAGTCGTATGGTAAGTAGGCGGATACTGCTTAACTACATGGCATCGCTTCACACGTGTTCGTCCATACCATAAGTTCCCGCAAACAGCCACCGAATTCAATTCCATTTGCACTTTCTGACTTACGATCTATTGCTGTTTGAACATTAACCCGCCGTCTAGCGAGATTTCAAGAACTCCTTTTCCGTTTTTACCACCAACAACATAGACGTATCTCCCGACTGCTGTGGAAATATCCGTTGCCACCCCATCAAAGATATTGAGTGAGTTCACAGACGGACCAATCGGATCATGAGTGAGCGTTTTTCCTTCTGGGGACACCGAGGTCAGGATACTGATGTGACCTTCCACCATATCCACCCCCGTGATGAAGACATCACCTTTAGCGTCCATCGTAAAGGACCCTGGAATTTGACCGGCAATGGTCTTGTCCAGTGGCTTGCTGCCTTTATAGTCCGATGCGAAATCGGGTTCCGTTAGCATGACTTTCCACGTCTTCCCGTTGTCATTCGATTCGTAGAGAATGTAAGCAGTCCCGCTCTTACTTGAATCTCCCCCATAAAACAGCACCGCAACATGAACGCCGCTTGCCTGAATGGTTGATTTCCACGGATGACGTCCATGAATCGGGGCGGTAAAGACCTTGTTCCAATGCTGGCTGTCTGTCGATTGGTACACCGATGTCCCTGACACAGCATAGCCTATTGCCATGCCATTCTTCCCCCATGTCGATGTGAGAGATGAAACTTTACTGAGTAAGGTTGTGCGATAGAACGACCCGCTCTCTCCGTTCACCTTCCAAACAACGCCGCCATTGAGTATGCCGTACAGTCCGTTATTGAGAAGCGCGGTTCCTTCGATATTCGAACCGGTTTCATTCTCGTTATTTGCAGGGACAATCATCATCTTAAAATGTGTCCCATCCGAACTGTCAATCAGATACCCCTTCGTGAACGCCACAACGCTTTCTTCTTTCACTGCGGGTTGATACTGTGCTTCAATGCCCAAGATTGGGTCTTTGGACATGTACACTTTCGCCCATGTCTCTCCGCCGTCGGTTGTCTTATAGATGTTGTCCTTGGAGGAAACAAAACCGATTTTCTTTGAACTGAAGGAGACCCCTGTCAGAGATTTGGCGTTTAATTGCGGGAAGTTGACTCCCTTTGGCGTGGGAGTTCCATTTAAGCTCTTACCCATCTGGGGTGTGTTATCGGACGAAGCCACCTGGTTTCCGGTCGTTGTATGGTTGGTTGAATCGGTTTTCACGGTGTTCTGGGTGGTGTTTTTTGTTGGTGATGCGACATTTGTTTTGTTCTGCGCACACCCTGGAAGTACCGTTATCGAGATGAGTGCAAGACCTGTAATGAGTGCAAGAGATTTTTTCATCATTCATACTCTTTTCCCAAATATAGACGTACCATCCGCTGGTATGTTTCACTACCATATAATAGACCCGCCGCGTCATATTCTTCTGTGTCTTCTTGAAATAACCTATCTCTATGATCCAAAACTCAATCGTCCACATAGATTTCTAAAGGCGATATAATTGCAGACTCCTGCCCTGATGTTCAAGATGAGTCACCCGATCAACGTCGCATAATTATACAACACCCAAGCATGCGATTTGTCGAGATTAGTTCCCGAATGTGCAATAGCCAGTCCCCAACGTCGGCACTGGACACGACCGTTAAGCCTCGATTGGGTGCTGCCTCACTTCGTTGTTTACGATTTCTTGAAAGAGAAGAAATAAATGACAACAAACACCACGACTATGCTGATGTTCACGATTAGCCGTACCGCGAAGTAATGTTTTAAGAACAGCAAATCGACACTCACGATAACGACGATCATCACAACGATGAACAGCGCACGAAATACGTTCCCTGTCATTTCACTCACCCTCGCAGATGTATACCGTCGCTTGCTACCTATCCGGCACCTGCCGGATGTATCGCTTTGCTGTCAAAAGTATCATAAAAAGATTCCGTTAAAATTTAATATCCGCACAAATAATAACAGTCCGTTTCTTCTTTAGTTTTCGCCCATTACCTAAATATTGAATCAACCCTAAGTTCAACTAATTATGAGACACAATTGGAGGAATAAACGATAAAATCACGCGTACGCACCAAGGCAATGACTGAATTATGATTGCAATCATACCTCTGATAATATACTCACGTTGATTATTGCCGTTTATCAATATCCATAATGCCATTAATGCTTGAAATCCCACAAATATAACAGACAGAATCTAAACCAATGGAAGTATCCAAAATCCATTCATAAACATCAATTCAAAGCCTCCTATAATTAAGATAAACTGATCCTTTAACTTAATAAAACAAAATCGAATCATCTACGGAGATAGATTGGCTAAGAACAACCGTATTAACATTAAAATAATTCTAGAAAATAAAAAATAATTATTAAAACAGCAAAAAATGGATGATTATGTATACTGATTATGGCTGAAATAGAACTCACTACAATACATGTCAATGCAGTGGTGCGCAATGCCAATCTAGGTAAGTGTCGTTGTTTCATCCAAATAAAAAAAACTACCACAAGAGTCGTTAAGAATAATATTAGAAAAATTATAGCGATGGGGAATGTAACGCAATCGCTCTCCTCTAAACCAAATGAACAACCCCTCTCTATTTTTAGAATGCTCCTCGCTTGTGCCGTAAGCCCTATGTTCCATACATTGCATGCATATGCAAAAATGTCAGGTATCCGTTGTAAGGGATATGCCCCCGTTACCTGAAGAAAAAGGTCACACCAACAAAAGGTGGATTAACAAAGCTTCTACTGACTGCCCCCTCCCCCCTTACCTTGATGGGTATAGGCGGTGCGGTACCCCTAATTTATCTCCTTCTGGCTACCGCGCCAACGAAAGTTCTTAAGACGATGAGCCAAATCAAATATTGTATGATATCCGTAACAGATATTTGATTGATGTTAATAATGTAGTGAAAAATGGGGCACAAAACTAACGATACTCCAAGGTAGATATACACAGCAATGATACGATTTTATGCCATATTAATAGAGTCACCTCATCACCTCAGGAAGTACACACTTAGACGGGGAGTTTGTAAAATTGGTTACAGTTTCTTAAAATTTTATATAGAATCCCTAAAAAAGGAATATATAATCAGAATGCCCCCTTTACTTTCCTTCATATCCAGTTAAACAACGGAGTATCCGTGAAATTCCATCGTTCTGAAAGGTGCTTCCCAGTGCAAGCAACACTCGAATCAAGCTACAGCTTTCATTACGTCAACA
>JAKADF010000306.1 GCA_021820805.1 Bacillota bacterium | reverse complement strand
ACAAGTTCAAAACTACACGGCTTCACTCTCAAATGTAGCAACAGCTATTCAAACAAATAATAATCAAATGCAGTCATTGGAAAAACAGATTAATGGTTTAGATAAAAGTATCCAGACGAACACAACAAAATTAAACGAGTTAAAAACTGAGCTCGCCCAGCATATTCAGACCATGTATGAAGATGGGAATGTTTCTTACTTGGCCGTCTTGTTTCAGGCAACAAGTTTTAATGATTTGTTGAGCCGAATTTATGCATTATCCGTTATTACCCAAGAGAATAAGAAGATTGAAAATCAATATTCATCCGTACAAAAAACACTTTTAGGTCAGAAAGCCACAATGGATACAGATCATCAAAAATTATTACAGAAAAAGAGTTCACTAGAATTCCTAAGAATAACAGATGAACATCTTCAAGAACAAAAACATCGGGCTCTCAACTTGATGAATCAAAAAATCAATTCTGAAACGTACAAGCACGGTTTATTGGAAAGTCAAATTCAATTGAGTAAAGAGCAAGTTGCTGCTCTTGAAGCACAGACACAAGCGGCAGAATCAAAAATGAGTAACAGTTCGTATGTAAGAGCGGCACAATCTGCTTTGGTCTCTGCAAATGCATCTAGCTTAATTCATTACGCACAGCAGTTTATGGGGGTTCCGTATGTATGGGGCGGAACCACTCCTCTCGGATTTGACTGTTCCGGATTTACGCTTTATGTATTTTCGCATTTTGGGATACCGCTTAGCCGTACTGCAGCCGACCAGTTTTCTAGCGGTGTACCAGTATCAGAGGGTAATTTGCAACCAGGAGATTTAGTGTTTTTTAGCACATATGCTCCAGGAGCAAGTCATGTCGGGATTTATATAGGGAATGGGCTAATGGTGGATTCGCAGGATATGGGCGTCGCTATCGATGGTATTAGCAACTCTTATTGGGGTCCAAAATACATTGGCGCAAGGCGTTATATCAAATAAAGAAGATAACAGTAGGACTATGAATATCCCGCTGTAAAAAGTAACGGTTTCCTTTTAGGGGTGCAAGACAGCAAATAACCTGTTAAAAAAGGAGTACGGATTCTCATAGCGAACCGTACTCCTTTTTTCTTGTTATTTCGGGAATTTTGGCTCGAATTCACTCATCAAATTGTACGAGTTTTCACATATGCGGATGTAAAGAGGGAGTCGTTGAAGTTGCACTATATGGTGCATCTATTGCAATGATCGCTGCGGTTCTTGATATTGTCGGGACAAACAGTTTTTTGAGGGGTATCCACAACAGACGTTTTGGTTTTTGTTCCACCTTTATTGCCAATCGACTTAACCATTATGCCAGTGGAGCACATGTAAATTAATCAATACTTCCTAAGGTGGAAAGGATTTGTCTTGGCACTTTTGGTGTTGGCGATTGTCTCCTCATTCATTATCGAACCTCTGTTTTGTTGGGGCGGGATGTATAAGTTATATTTTAGGCGATACGGTTATTCTTTTTCAATTTACATTCTCAAAGCTGTTATCTCGAAACTGGTAATTCAAAAATTGATTCAATATCAAAATCCTTCACCATAACTTTTCGTAATACCTTAAATACACTAGCATCGATACAAGCGTGCACTTAATCTCCTACGAACCGTCTCGACGTCATCGAATGTCGGTATCACGTAGTAACACCTCGTCATTACTGTAAACCGTGTACAGTATGCTCAGAATTTTGGGACTTTAAGTGTTATTGAACATTGGGGCAAAGAAGCGACAACCGTCGTTGAAGCACTTCGTGTATGTGGGTATTTACATATTTTGTATAATACAGAGCAAATTATGGGTGTGTGAATCTCGACATCGACAGGAGGTGGGGTTACGAGTCACACTCTCCTTTCTTATATTTGGTTGTTATTGAGGATTCCTTGGATTTACACTGCATGGCGATGGGGAGACTGGCGTAATTGGCGACTATACTTACCAACAATTCAGTACATGATTATCACTAATTTACTTTATATCTTTTTTACATTCAATTATCCTCTGTGGAGATACGAAATTCAGCCCTTCAGTTTTGTAACGGCAGTGCTTCTTATGACGTTTGTTGTCTTTCCATGCTTTGTTGTTCTGTACTTGTCACGATTTCCAAAAGGCATCAAATCACAATTGATTTATATCAGCATATGGTTTGTGGTCGTAGCTTTCATGGAAGCCACGTTCCATTACGTCGGACTAATTCATTACTATCATGGATGGAACCTCCTATGGAGTTTCATACTCGATGTGCTTATATTCGTCATGATACGCCTGCATTACAAAGCACCTCTAGTAACATACATATTATCGTTATTCACGACGATCATATTCCTAATTATATTTCACGTTCCCGTTGGCAAGGTCTGTACCTAAGGACCGCCCTGTATGGGTTTTAGATGTAAAGGCCCTTTATCGAAAGTAGTGAACTGTTGTGTCGTTCATGGAGTATTAGAGTGTTGGAGCATCACAATTTCATCAGTATGGGAGAGAGGTGGCATTTTGTGTAGTCAATAAAAGAGACGCTCTCGAAGGAACGCCTCATCATCGGTGACATACTTCAAAAACAAAATACGCTCATCGAATTTGTACGGGAACGAAATTTGTCCGTAACAAGTCAAAGCAGCGAAAGAAACTTAATTGTTGTGTTACGTTTACGGTGATGAAAAGAATTGTGGCTGTGATTGTTGTGATTCTATGCCTGGGCACGGTAGCAATTCTGTTTTGTACCAGTCCCAGATTAAAGGGTGTGGAATATCAATTGAGTTGTTCTACCCACCATAGGGTTAAACCGATTACTGTGAATGTCAAGTACGGGAGCCTGTTGTCTGTAGACCAGCGGGCTATGTTCTAGAACTCATGGTAGCAGGCACGTTGACTATTTAATACGAATGTTTTTTGTTTCGCTTATCATCGTAGCACCACATATAGGGCACGTTGGTTCAGATGCAGACACAAACTCTTGTCTTGACCAACAGTTGCATTTTGTGCACTGCCATACAACTACATCAGCATATTCCCACTCTTCATGTTTGTTGGACTTGGACCACATTGGGATTCCCTCCTCAAATAAAAAAGACCCATCTACAATGGGTCTAATATTCTATTTGTTACCTAACAACGATTACGTTCGCAGCTTGAGGACCACGTTGTCCTTCAACGATTTCGAATTCGACGCGTTGACCTTCTTCCAAAGTGCGGAAGCCATCGCTTTGGATTGCGCTGTAGTGAACGAATATGTCGTTTCCGCCTTCAACTGAAATGAATCCGAAACCTTTGTCACCATTAAACCATTTTACTGTACCTTGTGTCATTAACCTATTCCACCTTCACTTGCGACTATGTAGCCTTTTACTACACTTCTCATGTTAACACATTTTGTGATTCTTAGCTGCAAAACACGAAAAAACTTCCTCACTGGAGATGCATAAACCTCCGCTGTTGAAGCACGGGACATACTCCTTACCCCGAACTCTTTATCAAAAGAACTAGTTACCGTAACCAGACAGCGTGTATTACATCACTCGTTTTATTCATGGAACTCTTATTGCACTCCCTCGGAATAAGGTCTTTCTCACGAATGCTCGCTCATTCGCAGGATTTCATTTTCCTTGTTTCAGCAGGAGTTAGAATGAGGGAGTAGTGTGGCAGGGCACAACCTTTCAGGCGTAGGGAACAGAAGGTGCGGTCTTCATTCACAACATCTTCCATGATAAGTATTTGCTAGCCCAGGGTCGCACCCGCTCAGCGAATTGCAAGGACGAAACGAAAGATTAAAATAAAGTGACACACACTCCCTGCTAAGACAAACAGATGCCAAATCAGGTGGTGGTACGGGATTCGTCTCCACACATAAAAAATAGAACCAATGGTATAAAAGACGCCTCCAGCCACAAGGAACAGAGTTCCTTGGAATGGTAAAGTTTGGAGGAGCGGTTTGAACACAAACACCGCCTGCCACCCCATGAGGATATACCCAATGGTGGACAACAGCACGAACCTTTTCACGAAGAACACTTTAAACACGATGCCAGCTGCCGCGATGCCCCACAGTACACCAAACAGTGTCCAAGCCACCCATCCCTTCACAAGCAGCAGCAATATGGGGGTATATGTACCCGCAATGAACAAGTAAATCGACGAGTGATCTAAGATTTCAAATACATCTTTAGCTCGTCCATGTGGCAATGCATGTAATAACGTTGAACATGTGTATAACAGAAGCATGGTGAAGCCGAAAATTACGAATGTAACAATATGCCATGAACTACCATGCACAGCCGCAAACACGATTAGAAGAACTAAGGCAAAGAGACTAAACACGATACCAACAGCATGACTAACGGCATTTGCAATTTCTTCGCCCCGTGTAAACACGTGTGTATTGTCCATAAACCCTCCATTTTCTGATGTGCATAGATATGTCTATCGTATTTATTATAGCTGATGGTGTAGCAGTGAGACGTCTAATCTATCCGCATAAAACTTGTAAACTTGAAATATAAGCTTACTTTTTTACTATTTGCGTTATGTACGTAATGGGTGATCTTATGCACACAACCATGAGGCGAAAGTGTTGATTATTCTTAAACTTACGGACAGTAAGTTGCACCCCAAGATCCTGCAGCTCCAGCCATGCTCTAGGGAGGAGTTACACGAGTCACGAAGCCATTCGAGTTAGTCAATCGTAAGAGCCCTCGGAACTCGCTTGCTTTGGTTCCTTCAATTTGAGTGTAGGGTTTCTCACGAGCAGATCTTCCTCAACTAGCCATCCGAAAAAACTCTTGATGGCTTAGGTTTTGTGGCTGAGAATTGAAGGCTTTATAGGGTGACGAATTGGAACGTAGTGTAATTGTTTTTAAAGAAATTGCTAGCATTATACTGATAAACTGGAAGTCAGTTGGTCATCTAACCAGCGGGCTTATCTCTTTCTCACTTTTGAGACTGTGGCTATTTAATACGAATGTTCTTTAATTGACTAACCATCTTAGCACCACACATAGGGCACGTTGGTTCAGACTCAGACACAAACTC
>JAKADF010000305.1 GCA_021820805.1 Bacillota bacterium | reverse complement strand
TAGCCCCCATTAACCAAGGCCAATTAGAAAAAGGCCCTGGTTAAATCATCAACTAGTTATAATAGGTATGGGATTTGTCCAAAATGATGTACAACCTAAGGCGTCATTTTCTGTCTTGCTTCACTTTTGTATTTTTTGTACTTGTTCCTCCATCCTTTAGTCGGCTTGCTAATCGTTCTTTTGCCATGTTCTGCAATTTAAATTTCTGTATTTTCCCTGTTCCAGTAAGCGGCCATTCATCGGCAGTAACAAACCAGACATACCTTGGTACCTTGAAGCGCGCTACACGGCTCTTGCACCAGTCAATAATTTCTCGTCTCGAACACACAGAGTCCGCTTTCAGTTCTACAAATGCAGCACCAGTTTCAGTCGTAAGAGCATCAGGCACGCCGACAATATAAACTTGGGTTACCGCGGGATGAAGCGAAATAACATCTTCAACTTCTTTCGGCGCAACGGTTTCTCCTGAAACTTTATATAGATTTTTGCTACGGCCGAGTAATTGAATATAACCTTGTTCGTCTATTCGGCCAAGGTCACCGCTTTTAAGCCAGCCATCCTTATCAATTGTGGCAGCTGTTTCTACAGGTTTCTTGTAATAGCCGCGAGTTACAACGTTCCCTCGAACAGCCAGTTCTCCAACGGATCCCGATGGTAAATCACAACCCGTATCCGGATCTACTACTTTGTACTGTACGCTCGCATGATTAAATTCAGGAAGTCCAGCGGCTCCTGCACGTTTCACCTTTCCGACACGCGATGAGATAATATCGAGCGGATCACCGATTTCTGTGAGCATCGTTGTTGAGGAGGCTTCCGTCCCTCCGCATCCTGTCCCGATTTCGGTAACACCAAGAATATCAACTGCCATCTGCCACAAAGGTACAGGGGAAGGTGCTGCACAACACAAAAGCGCATATAGTGATGACAGATTGAATGAACGAACCTCCGGATGGTTTAGAATAGATACAAGCATAGAAGGAACGGCAAGGAAATCATTTGCCTCATATTTCTCCATTAGCTCTAAAGAGAGAAGAGGAGAAAATCCGAGGCAGGTAATCATCCCGCCCCCGACAAACGAGACAGCGAGTAAACCTTCTTCTAAAAAATAAACATGATATAGCGGCAATGGTGCAAAAATCCGTCTCCCATCTTCAAGTGCTCGGCTTAAGCAAGTCGCAAATCCGGAGCGAAGCATCATATTATGGGTCATCATGACACCTTTCGGCAACCCCGTTGACCCAGAAGTGTAAATAATAGCAGCAACCTCATCCGGATACTCCGAACTGTCCCACCTGACTTTCAGTGCATCATCCGACACGGCATCTGCATTTTTTATGAAAGTATTCCATTCAAGAAATGAGTCAGAGACTCTCTCGCTCGTATTCGGAATACAAATAACCTGTTTCAGTTGATTTTCTGGCTCTGCCCTAAGCTTGGAAACAATTTGCTCAATCGTTTTTGCGTGATTTTGATTCCCTGCGACTTGGTGCAAAAAGAGCCAATTGCTGTCTGACTGCCGCAGCATATAGTTTAACTCTTCAAAACGAAGCATTGTGTTAAGTGGAACAGCTACTCCGCCCACCAAAGAAATTGCAATCAAAAGAGCGATATAGTCAGGGTCATTCGACATTAATATGGCGATATGTTCACGGCGTCGAACACCCATAAAAATCAAAGCCTTGGCAATTTTACAAGCCCTGTCCCACATTTGCCCATAAGTGATTGTTTGATCTTGCATGAACAGAAGGGGCCTATCCCGATACTTATCACATTGGATCGCAAAATGCGTTGCAAGTGTCCGGCTTTGCCAAACGGGATACTGACTTGTTAATGAAGCACGACGTTCTCCTATGCTCGGTACCGACTGCTTAGTCATCTGCATTCGTCCCGCCTCCGTTTGTTATATCTCACGCCAGATTAGAACCCCATTCTGGCCTCCAAAACCAAATGAATTACTAAGAGCCTTGCTAATCCTCTGTTTCCGGCTCTTATTCGGTATGATATCCATTGGAGAAACGGGATCCCGATTTTCAGAGTGCAACGTAGGCGGCAAAATTCCTGTTTCGATTGCTTTGATGCAAGCGACGCTTTCTATAGCACGAGCTGCTCCCAGAAGATGTCCAATCGCCCCTTTTATGGAGCTGACAGGAAGGGTATCAAGTCGTTCTCCAAAAATTGTTCGGAGCGCCTTTGATTCTGCTATGTCTCCAGCAGGTGTTGAAGTTGCATGTGCATTCACATAATCAATGTCTGAAGGACCAAGCCTTGCCGAACGAAGTGCCCTTTGCATAGCAAGTACTGCACCCGCTCCTTCTGGATGAGGTGCTGTATCATGATAAGCATCACTGGATGCACCATAGCCAGCAAGGACGGCATAAATATGTGCACCTCTTGCTTTTGCCCGCTCTAGTGGCTCCAGAACAAGTAGTGCTGCCCCTTCCCCCATAATCATTCCAGTACGTCCTGCATCAAATGGCCGGGACCAAGTTGTTACATCATCCGGCCCGTTCGATGCGAGTGCACCTGCATCGCGAAGCCCTGAAAGGAATACCGGAGAAAACAGGCTGTCTACTCCGCCAGCCAGCACAAAATCGACATCATCACGCCAGAACCAGTACTCTGACTCTCCGATTGCATTAGCAGAAGCTGCACATGCTGTCACATAAGTCACTGATGGACCGCGAAAACCATACCGCATTGCAATTGCTGCGGCTGCAGAGTTTGGAATTGACTTTGATACCAAACGAGGTCCTACGCGTTTCGCGGAACCTGTTGCGAGTCGGCCGGAACCGGCCTCAAGTGATTGGATGCCGCCAAACGCAGAGCCGAGTGCAGTACCAACACGGTTTGGGTCAATACCTTCTGTTAGAGTTGTTTCATCACCGTTCACGATTCCGGCATCCCTTAATGCTTCAGCTGCTGCGACAAGTGCAAACTGTGTAAACATATCAGTATCCCGTACGAGCTTTTGCGGCAAGAAATCAGTCGGTGTAAAATTCGGAACGCGTGCACCTACTGGCGCCCATTGACGCAAATGTTCATCTTCTACAGCCCGAACGGCTGAACGGCCTTCTATTAAATTCTCCCAAAACGTTGAAAGTCCGATTCCAAACGGCGTAACGGTACCAATCCCAGTCACTGCAATCTGCACTGGTTCATTCATAGAAGTATCCTCCTTAAAACGTGCATACTATATGCGCTCGATAGAATTCATAAAGTTAACCGGGTATATCCATTTAGGTTAACCGATATAATCTGTTAACAGCATACATCGGCAATTATAATGTCACAACCTATTAAGAGCTTAACTCAAAAGAATGAAAAAGGCCGCTTAAGGGCGGCCTCGAAACTTATTTCATGAAAGTTCAAATTGAAACTTCAAACGCAATATAAATGCAATTCTAAATTTCCTGTTCGTTAACTTCATAAATCGGTCAGCAAAGATTTTGCCCAAACAGCAAAATCCTTTGCAGATGGAGTCTTTCCTTCTTGTTTACATTTCTTTAAATAAGATTCCCAAATTACTTTCTCGTTCGACTGCTCGCTCTCTTGCGGCAAACTTATCACCTCTACATTGAAAGAGTCAAAGTCACACATATCTAACATGAATTCGTGATTAACATTCCCAATGTGATTCGATAATAAGCCTCAAAAGTTAAGTAACTGCCCTTCGTGAGACATTCGAAATCCTTGCAAATCTTTATCAAATGCTTAATTTATTTAGCAGTCATTCCACCGTCTATTGCAAGAATTTGTCCAGTAACAAAATCGGAGGCCGCTGATGCAAAGAAAAGAGCCGCTCCCTGTAAATCACGTTCGCCCCCAACACACCTTAGCGGAGTCGATTCAATAATTTTATCATATCCACGTTCTAGAACGACTTTTGTCATGTTTGTAGGAAAGAAACCTGGAGCAATTGCGTTTACATAGATATTGTATCTAGCCCATTTTACGGCGAGATCCTTTGTTAATATAATGATTCCGCCTTTGCTGGCGTTATAGCCGACTGCATCAAGACCCTCAGGTTCAAAGCCTCTAAGTCCTGCTACCGAGGCTATATTAATAATTTTACCTCTGATTCCGCTATCACGCATGAGACGGCCTACTGTTTGAGACATCAAAAAAGTTCCCGTTAAATTTGTCTGAATCACTTTTTGCCAAGCATCATAAGGCATATCAAACGCGGATGCTCCCCAACTAGCTCCAGCGTTATTCACCAGAATATCGATACGTCCAAAGTGTTCTTCTGTTTTCGCTGCAACCTCGGAAACTGAGTCTGGATTTGTGACGTCAAGCGGAAGTACAAGAATATCTTTACATTTACTCTCTAACTGTGCTTTGACCCGTTCGCAATTCTCGATTTTTCGAGAACAAAGAACTAATTTTGCACCACTTTCTGCATACGCTTGTGCAATCTGTTGTCCTAAACCTCTTCCCCCTCCACTGATAATTGCAACTTTCCCATTTAGGCGAAATAAATCAAGTACATCCATCTTGCGTCCCTCCTAAAACACTTATTTTAAGTAGCTGTTTTCATAGATAATGAGTACAAATACGAAACTGAGTTACTAATCCAGGTAAGATACTATCGTTATATATTCAAGAAATATTCTGTTTTAAGATGCTGCGTTTAAATCTGCTTGAGTACTATTTGACACTCCCATTCCACTCGGATAATTTTCGAGTTTTTTCCTTTAAAATCTTTATAACCTGTTGTTCTTTTTCTGGCTGCGATTCAAACAAAGACGTCATAGCCAAACAAGCCATGACAAATTCGACATCCCCATTCTTTCCGAAAATTGGTACAGCAATTCCAGAAACTCCCGGAAGCAAATTCCCGTGAGACACACTGTAACCGGACTTTCTAATTTCTTTTAACTTTTCAATAAAAACATCTGCATCAATGATACTGTTTGGTGTGTACTGAACTAAACCTGTTTCAATAAGGTGTTTCCAAACCTGTTCATCATCATAGGCAAGAAAACAATGACCAAATCCCGGACCTGCAATCGGAAACTTTTGGCCAATTGATACAGATATCTTTACT
>JAKADF010000304.1 GCA_021820805.1 Bacillota bacterium | reverse complement strand
TTCATCGAGAAGTTCGAACACACGCTCGGATGACGCCACAGTAGATTGAATAATATTCGCAATGCTTGCTAGTTGCGTAATAGGCTGGGAAAACTGCCTTGCGTATTGAATAAATGCTTGAATATCACCAATTTCGATTGTACGCTTTGTCACCAGGATTCCACCGATAACACTAACGAGCACAAAGCCGATGTTGCCGACGAAGTTCATCATCGGCATAATGATGCCGGAAACAAATTGGGCCTTCCAGCCGGATTCGTATAGGTTATCATTAATTTCATTGAATCTCCTAATTGATTTTTGCTCGTAACCGAATGCCTTCACAATCGTATGGCCTGTAATCATCTCCTCAATATGACTGTTTAGTTCCCCAAGGTATTTTTGCTGACCCATAAAATTAGTTTGAGACCGTTTCGCAACCCTCGTAGTGATTATGAAACTAAGTGGAAGTGTCAGGAAAATTACAAGGGTCATGAGGGGGCTGATTGTGAGCATCATGACGATAACGCCAAGAAATTGGACGGTAGATGAAATAAACTGCGTCAGGCTTTGTTGCAGTGTGTTGCTAATATTGTCAAAGTCATTCACAAATCGACTTAAAACCTCTCCTGTTGGTCGTGAATCATAGAAATTAAGAGGCAGACGCGATAGTTTGTCATTTACTTCTTTTCGAAGCTCGTAAATTGTCTTTTGAGCAATTATTGCCATAGCGTATTGTTGAATGTAAGTGAATAGGGAACTTAAGATATACAAAACACCTAGAATAAGAATAATATGCCAGATTGAGTTGAAATCGATTTTGGCTCCTGAAACACCTTTGATTTTCATCATCATACCGTTAAAAAGTATAGTAATGGTGTTTCCAATAAGTTTTGGGCTGATGATGCTGAATATCATGCTGAGAACCGATGCTAACAGCACAGCGAAGAGACGAAATTTGTAAGGGAGTAAGTAACGCATAAGCCGCAATAATGTGCCCTTAAAGTTTTTGGGTTTTTCCATAGGCATCCCGATTCCACGCGCGCCCCACATCCCTGGTCCCCTGCCGCCGTGGCCTCTGCCCATGCCTGCACCAAATTGGCCTTTTGAAGATGGTTTGTAGTCTTCACTCATGCACTTTCCCCCTCTGAAAGCTGTGAGGCTGCAATTTCATGGTATATCTCGCACGTATTCATCAACTCGGAATGTTTACCCATTCCAACGATTTGCCCGTCGTCAAGTACGATGATTCTATCTGCATCCATGATTGTACTTACTCGTTGTGCCACAATGAAAACCGTACAGTTGTTTGTAACTTTTTTAAGAGCATGTCGTAATTTTGCATCAGTCTTAAAGTCGAGTGCAGAAAAGCTGTCATCAAAAATATAAATTTCCGGGTGTCTCACTAAAGCCCGTGCAATCGACAACCGTTGCCTCTGTCCGCCAGATACGTTTGTCCCGCCTTGTGTAATTAAGGAATTGAAGCTATCTTTCATTTCTAGAATAAATTCGGTTGCCTGTGCAATGTCTGCTGCTAATCGAACTTCTTCATCTGCTGCGTCCTCTTTTCCATAGCGAATATTGTCTGCAATCGTTCCAGAAAAGAGTATCGATTTTTGTGGGACATATCCAATCTTGGATCGGAGTGTTTCTTGTGCTAGGTCGCGTACATCTATACCATCAATCAAAATCCTGCCTGAGTAAACATCATAGAATCGAGGTATAAGGTTTATAAGTGATGATTTACCAGATCCGGTACCTCCAATGATAGCTGTTATTTCACCGGGGTATGCACAAAAGGAAATGTTGGAAAGTGCAGGTTCTTGTGCACCTGGATAGTAAAATGTAACATTTTGAAATTCAACGCGGCCTTGATTTTCGTTTTCATTTTCATAAGGGGTCTTTACTTCATCTGCATCGAGAATCTCTGGACTTACATCCATTACCTCATTGATGCGTGCAGCAGATGCAGATGCACGGGGTATCATGAAAAACATCATTGTTACCATCATGATGGCAAACAGAATTTGCATAATGTACTGGATGAATGCCATTAAGTTGCCGATTTGCATATCGCCATTATTAATGCGGATCCCGCCAAACCAAATGACCGCGATTGTCGATAAATTAATTATTAGCATCATAAGCGGCATCATGGAGGCCATAATTTTATTTACTCTAATGGCCGTGTCTGTCAGGTCAAGGTTTGCGGCATTAAAGCGCCTTTTTTCGTAACTGATTCGATTAAATGAGCGTACAACTCGGATGCCGGTAAGGTTTTCACGCAATACTCGATTTAGCGTATCAATCTTCTTTTGCATGGCTCTAAATAGAGGAATGCCTTTTTTTAGCACCGCATAAATGACAATGCCGAGAATAGGTACAATCACGACAATGACAAGCGATAGTTTCGCATCTGTCGACACAGCCATAATGATACCGCCAATGGACATAAGTGGAGCCATAACCATCATGCGCAGCATCATGTTCACTAATTGTTGTACTTGCGTGATATCATTTGTTGTTCGCGTAATAAGAGATGAAGTGCCAAATTTGTCGAACTCATGCAGTGCGAATTCTTCGATATGGGAGAAAACAAGACTCCGCAAAACTTTCCCAAACCCTGTTGACGTTTTAGATGCGAAAAGGCTTGCCAGAATGGAACATAGTACCCCCAAAATAGCGACAAGCAGCATGAACCCCCCAATTTGGAGAATGTAGGGAATGTCCCCTTTCATGACACCTGAATCCACGATATCTGACATCAAGGTAGGAAGATATAAATTGGATAAGGATTGCAAGAAAATAAAAATCAATACGAATGTGATTGATATTCGATAGGGTTTAAGAAGCCTAAACAACTTTATCAATGTCTCCACCTCTGAGATAAATGTTCAATAGGGATATAGTCAAGTTACAGTCTCCGTCAATTGCATAGCGGTATGTGGTTCAGTGAAAACTGAACTTAAAAGGAGACGAAAAACATGCCGAGACTTGTGTTGCACCTGACTAACTTTATTCTGAAACTAGTCCTTGCAATGTTGGTACTTTGGGTTGTTCATTATTTTAACTCATCGTTAATGTTGCATGGTTGGGGAGTTTTTTCAACAGCATTAGTGGTAGCCATTATTGGAGTTTTAGCAGACGTGGCATTTTTACCGGGTATGAGAAACAATACAGCACTAATTATCGATTTTGTAGCTGATACATTGGTCATTTGGCTGTTTCCGCAGTTTTGGCATGGAGGAACAATGAACTTCTTTACCGCTCTTGTCTGCGGCGTTATCCTCACTTTTGCAGAAATGGGCACACATAATTTTGTGCTCCGATCTGATAAATTATTAGATCGTGCGAGGTAAGTACAAAAGAAAAACATATTCATCTTTGCAGATTGATTGAAATGAGGCTCTTACCTTTTGGATACTAGGTGAGGGTCTATTTTTATGTCAGACTTTGGAGGAGGGATTGAGGTGAGTTTTAACGACAAGACAGCTATTGTTACAGGCGGAGCGCAAGGTATCGGCATGGCGGTCAGCACTGCGTTTGCAAAATCGGGGGCGTCTGTGGTTATTGCTGACATTGATGAGGAAGCAGGGATGGAGCATCTTGAGTACATACGAAGCCTTGGCGGCAGAGCCATCTATGTACCTACAGATGCAGCACTTGAAAAAAGTGTAAAAGATTTAGCAAACAGAACTGTCACTGAATTTGGATCTATCGATATTGTAATAAACAACGCCGGCATTTTTGATACAAAATCCTTATTTGACCGAACGATGATGGAATGGGATAGGATTATCTCCGTCAATCTTCGCGGTCCATACATGATGGCAAAATTCTGTGGAGAAGAATTGATGAAGGCAAATCCTGGCGTAATCATTAACATCGCGTCGACAAGAGCTCTGATGTCCGAACCAAATACAGAGCCCTATGCTGCTGCAAAAGGCGGAATCTTGTCTTTAACGCATTCATTGGCTGTAAGCTTTGGACCGAAAGTTAGAGTAAACTCCATAAGCCCAGGTTGGATTGAAGTCTCCGATTGGAAGAAATCTGCAAAAAAGGTGGTTCCGGTTCATTCTCGAGAAGATGAATTACAGCATCCGGCAGGGCGCGTTGGTACTCCCTTAGACATAGCACAAGCTTGTTTATTTCTTGCAGATGACAGTGCTGGGTTCATTACAGGGACAAACCTTGTAATAGACGGGGGCATGACAATAAAGATGATATATGAAGAGTAGATAAAGATACCAACAATCAGAGCGTGTAGACCAGCAGAGCGTGCAGAGCGTGCAGCGGCAATCCGATACGTCATCTGTATCTGTCTGCAGTGTAGTCCGATACTTACAAGCCAGAAGGCCTTCCTGAAGCGACACGTGTTTGGATATTGAAGGACATTCGCCGTCTCGACTCCTTTTTGTTTTACGTAAAGTGTAAAATCACGGGATTGAAGTAAGGAGGTTACGCCGATGTACGGTACATTTGGTGCTTATACTGCGTGGGCTGTTGTATTTCTGATTATCTTTGTGTTGTTCTTCTTACTTGTACCAGGAGCTTATGGCGGAGCAGCTTACTAATTTTGAATCACATTAGGTTCAAAAGATGGCGTGCACTTCAAAAATGCACGCCATCTTTTCAGGTTGTCGACTTGACGAGGTGCGGTACGGTGCCAAAACCGGAACAGCCCGCGGGTCCTGCAGGTGGATAGGGATCGAAACAGTGCCAAAGCAGGAACGGCCCGCAGGTACAGCAGTCGGATTGGGACCAAAACAGTGCCAAGGCCGGAACGGCCCCCAGGTACAGTAGTCGGATTGGGACCAAAACAGTGCCAAAGTAGGAACAGCCCCCAGGTACAGTAGTCGGATAGGGATCGAAACAGTCCCAAAGCCGGAACAGCCCGCAGTCCTGCAGTCGAATAGCTGCCATAACAGTGCCAAAGCAGGAACGGCCCGCAGGTACAGTAGTCGGATAGGGATCGAAACAGTGCCAAAACCGGAACAGCCCGCGGGTCCTGCAGTCGAATAGCTGCCATAACGGTGCCAAAGCTGGAGCAGCCCGCGGGTCCTGCAGTCGGATAG
>JAKADF010000303.1 GCA_021820805.1 Bacillota bacterium | reverse complement strand
TAATTATCCATCGTCATCCCCCCTTAAGTTCGAAATTGAGTGTATCATATTCAATACTTGATAAACTGCAGCAGGAGTCTTATTTTTGCACAAAAAACCTACATCTGACGATGCAGGCTTAAGACGCTCATTTCGCTTTATCTCAATAAAACCGTTTCACCAATCCTCAAGTCCATATTCATTATTTTGCAAATAGCGTTCGTCTACTTCAAAGTGCGCATCATGGAATATCTTAGCGAGATGTTCGGCGGGTGTACTCGCAACCTCACGATACATTTTCCGTGTATATAAATGCGTGGCGTTCGGCAGTTCCTGCCGTAATTGATTCCGGAGCTTATTACCGGGCGAATCTGCATCGACAAGAATGTATACTTCTTCGTTTTGAAGAGGCACTATATCCTCCTCAAGCGTCTCATAACTTAACGTTCCATTTGTACAGTAAATATAAACGGGTTCACGAAGTACTTGGTTGATTCGTTCTTTATCAGTTATACCTTCGACAATAATGACTTTCTGCCCAAATGGTACGCCAGTATCACGCATGTCCATCAACACCCTTTCACAGCAAACAACTGCAGATCACGCTCATTTCATTTCCATGATATGCACAGACAGAATATTCCCTAACTTTAATTGTACCATGTTCAGCATTTCCCATTTACCCATTTAACTCTAACGGAATATGGGTTAGCAGAAGATGCGTGTATTCGTCCATTCCTGTGACAAAAAGCATCATATGCTGAGAGAAAGTACGGGGGTGAATATTGGTGCAAAAAGCACAGTTGATAGGTACACATAAAAAAGGCAAACAAGTTGACGCACAGCCATGCTTTTTACCGCTTTTAGCATTGTTAGGGTTATTTGGCAGACGTAATAAAGGTGCAGGCCGCGGTTTTTGGCCCTATGGTACAAACCCATCAAATCAAGGATTTGGCGGCATGGGGAATCCTTACTATGGCAGAGGACCAGGCGGTATGGGGCATGGTTACGGTTTCCCAAACATGGACGGTTACCAACAAATGATGAATGGAATGGGGTTTCCATTCTCCGGAACCGGGCCTCAAGGAATGGGCAATAATCCGTATAATAACCAATTCTATGGTATGGGCCCTGGCCCTTTTGGTATGGGCGGGCGTTTCCCTTTCATGTTTTAAAAAATAAAAACGGCAGGCTGAAAAATGCCTGCCAACTTAATTTTGATGTTGTCTTTTCATTAAACCACTGGGGTTGTCGTGCATGTTGTCGTTGTATATCCAGGCACGAGCAGGAAGAATAAAACAAAGATAATCAAAAACACAACAGCCCAACGAGTATAGCCTCCAAATACGCCCATTTAAAAGCCCCTCCTTTTAAAATTTCAATCTGTACGGTTTAGTTAATGCAATCAGCCCGCAGAAAGACAGGGCAGTCGTCCAGAAACACCGCTACTTTTATGGGTGCATAAGCGAACATAAAAATGTTTTGCTACACTATAACCGGATAGGTTTATCCCAAAATCGGATAAATGCTGAAGTAAAAGGCAAATTCCACATCGAGGTGAGAGCATGGCGCGAATTCTTATCGTCGGGCCAGGCAGGGTCGGAACCGCACTCGCGCTTTGTTTGAAAAGTTTTGGCCATCACATAAACGGCGCAGTCGGAAGAACAAAAGAAAGCCTGTCATGCCGGCGCTTTGCAAATCTCGTCGGGACAAGCATCACTCATTTTCACGATACTTTGGCTTTTTCGTCGATGATTTCCAAGTCAGATATTATTTTTTTAACTGTCCACGATACGGATATTGAGCTTACAGCACGCCAAATGGCACATGAGTTCTCGTTTCATAACTTACAACTAGTTTGCCATACCGCCGGTGCACTCGGCATTGATACACTCTGCTCCTTATCTAAAGCCGGAGCCATGATTGGCTGCTTGCATCCATTGCAGACTTTTGCCGATCCGCTTGTCAGTTCCAAACAGTTGCCGCATTCGCATTTTGCAGTAACTGGAAACCAACAAGTGACAGCTATTCTTGAAAAACTGATTGCCGGGCTTGGTGCAACCTCATTTATTTTGAAAGACGAAGATAGAGCTGTTTATCACACAGCTGCATCTATTGCATCCAATATGCTTATTGCTTTGATTGATACAGCAGCAAAAATTATGCCGATTAATGACGGGCTCGGGGCTCTCCTTCCGCTAATCGAGGGGACTGTCGCGAACTTAAAACATATTGGTCTTCCAAACGCGCTTACGGGACCTATTGAAAGAGGCGACATTGGGACGGTCCTCTCTCATTTACGAGCATTAGCAAACAATGAAAACGCGAATTCAGTATACCGTGTTTTAGGTAAAGCAACTGTTTCTGTAGCAAGTGAAAAAGACAGCCTAAATGAAGAAGTGAAAGCACGATTATTGCGCATTTTAGAAGAGACACCGAAAGAAGGATAGGTTATGGGACAAATTACAGTTAAATCTTTATTGCAGATGAAACAAAAAGGTAACAAAATTGCGATGATGACTGCATATGACTTTCCTACCGCAAAAATTTTGGACTCTGCCGGCATGCACATCTTGCTTGTTGGTGATTCACTTGGTATGGTCGTACAAGGTCGGGATACGACACTTCCTGTCACACTAGAACACATGATTTATCACGCACAAATGGTTTCAAGGGCCGCAGCGAACGCAATGGTGGTTGCAGATATGCCTTTTATGACCGGATCGATATCGGTTGAGGACACTCTGAAGAATGCTGGAAAACTGATGCAAGAGAGTGGATGCCACGCCGTAAAAATTGAAGGCGGAGAATCTTGTGCAAAGTCTGTCCACCGTTTAGTTGAAGCAGGCATTCCTGTCATGGCACACATTGGACTCACACCTCAGTCTGTTCACGCTCTGGGCGGGTTTTCTGTGCAAGGCCGTACTGAGAAGGCAGCTGTCAGGTTAATGCGAGATGCCCGTGCGCTAGAGGAGGCGGGTGCTTTCGGTATTGTACTTGAAGCCGTTCCCGTGGAAGTCGCGGCAATCATAACAGAAAGGCTTTCCATTCCTACAATTGGTATTGGTGCTGGTGTATATTGTGACGGACAAGTTTTGGTATTCCATGACATGGCAGGCTATACTTCTGGTTATATTCCAAAGCATAACAAACGTTATTTAAACTTGGCAGAACAAATCGAATCTGCGGCAAAGTCCTATATTCAAGAAGTTCAGGACGAAAAATTTCCAGGGGCTCTGCAGACAGTTCATCTGCGCGAAGAAGAAGCGTCAGTGATTGACGCAATGAAAAAGGAAGTATGAATTGATGCAAATCGTACATACAATTGATGAAGTACAGGGTCACATCAAAGATGCAAAGCAAAGCGGCAAATCTGTTGGCTATGTAGCAACTATGGGATTCCTCCACGATGGCCATATGGCGCTTATCGACTCCGCAAGAAGAGATAATGATGTTGTCGTAGCCAGCGTTTTCGTAAATCCTTTACAGTTTGGTCCGAATGAAGACTTTGAGTCGTACCCACGTGACATATTTCATGACGCATCCCTTCTAGAAAGACATCATTGTAACATCTTATTCGCTCCATCTGTGGTAGAGATGTACCCAACAGAGTCGCTGACACATGTACAAGTAGACGAACTTGGTGGAGGGCTGTGCGGTAAAACTCGACCAACCCATTTTCTCGGCGTCACAACTGTAGTGACAAAACTCTTAAACATCATACAACCAGACAAAGCTTATTTCGGCCAAAAAGACGGTCAGCAACTCGTGATTATCAAGCGGATGGTCAAAGACTTAAATATGCCTGTAGAAATCATTGGCGTTCCGATTGTGCGCGAAGATGACGGTCTCGCAAAAAGCTCGCGTAATATTTATTTGACACCTGAGGTAAGGCCGCACGCGACTATTTTGCACAGAACACTGGAATGGGTTAAAGCACAAATTGAAGCTGGAGAACATGATACGAGGAAGCTCCTTGAAGAAATGAAGAGTCGTATAAACAGTGAGCCTTATGTCAAACTGGATTATGCGGAGATTGTTGATTTAGATATGTTGCGGCCAGTATCAACTGCAGCAGGAGACATTATGGTCGCTGTTGCCGCTTACGTCGGTAAAGCACGCCTTATCGACAACGTTCAAATTCACTTATAAACAATATATGTTAGAAGCTGTCCCTTGAATGGGAATCCATCCGTTGAGACAGCTTCTTGTCATTCACCATTTCTCTACACAGCTTTTTAGCGGACAGATATACGCTTTAAATTTTTCGCTGTAAACACCACTTTTTCTAAGTCGCGCAAAGTAGCAGTACGACTTTCTTCAGTGGCTGCAAACCCTTTATTCGATAAATTATTTGTCCACTTTGGTAAAACAAAAACCCACATTCCTTCAAAATGAAGAGTAAGAACATGCAAAGCATTACCGCCAGGCAACAAGTATGTATCCATATCTGCAGACTGACTGCCATTGATTGATTCGGTAAGACGTTCTCGTTCATTTGGACTATCAAGTAAAACTTTTTGTGTTGATTCCATAAGCCGATACTTTGGCGTATCGATTATCAAAAGGCCGGCTGAACTATGGTATGTATATTTGCTTTGTTCTTTATTTTCTAAGTCGGGAACAAATACGCTCGGCAGTTTTACTTGCTTTGCTGCCGTGACTATTTCTCTCACGCTTTGTGTGTAACTTGAGGTTTCTGCAAAAGCTGAAACGGGATTTGCACATTGCACGAGTATCGAAATGGAAGCAACAATGCCTAAAGAAGCCGCAACGGCTGGCTTTTGCCGTTTATTGCACTTCATGTAGCTGCTATGTTTATTCAAACGGACTCTTTTAAATCCCATCCTGCCTAAAAGTGCCAATCCTTTCACTCCCATCCTGTATATATACAGGATGGGTAAAATCTCCTTTTTCCATGCTTGTACGATTCTTTAATTTCGGCCATGTCTCGTAATAAACGTTTTGCCCTACTTCAAAACTAGTTTAAGAGGTTTTGATCACATCTTTTAATACATGTTCAATCTGTTCAATTGTGTCCCCTTCAACATTTTTACCAGTGAAAGTTAGTATAAAA
>JAKADF010000302.1 GCA_021820805.1 Bacillota bacterium | reverse complement strand
AGTTTTTGGGGATTATATCAATTGTGCCTATAAATCAGCTTCTTGGTAATGTCGGACAAGGTTTTTACTCAACTGCTTATAATCTCTATACCATTTTGATGGTATTAGCACAAGGCGGATTACCGACCGCTCTAAGTAAACTCATATCAGAGCGCGCTTCTGGCGGTAATTATTTAGAAATTGAACAATTATATCGTTTTACACTAAAATTAGTTAGCTTTTTTGCAGTGATTGGTGCATTACTAGTTTGGTTTGGTGCACCTTACTATGCCACATTAGTGGCTTTGCATGCTACTAAACAAGACATAGCAGAGATGACAATTTCGGTTCGAGCACTAGCTCCAGCAATATTGATCGTTCCATTCGAAAGTGCGTTGCGGGGCTATTTACAGGGATTTCAAGAGGTTAGAGGTCCAGCGTTATCTCAAGTTTCAGAGCAATTGTTCCGTGTTCTGGTAGCAGTACTTGGAACCCTATTCATAGTTAAGATGGGCATGGGGGTAGCTAAAGGGGCTGCGGCTGCTACATTTGGAGCATTTGTAGGCGCCATAGCTGGTGTCTTTATTTTATGGCAAGCCATCGTTCCATTACGAAAAAAAAATAGACCTCAGTTTACTAGCAAATCACAAACAACAAGCAACGGAACCATTCGCCGAATGTTATATGCAGTTGCGCTTCCTGTTTGTTTAGGTTCGTTAGTTGTACCCATCTCAAGTAACGTCGATTCTCTTACGGTAGTGAACTTCCTCACTCATTTTGCAGGGCAGACCTTTAATCAAGCTCAAGCATCTTTTGGGATCCTCTCTAGGCAAGCTCAAAACCTTGTTCAGTTACCACTTGCGTTCACCATAGCTGTAGGATTTTCGGTTATGCCAGCAATATCTGCAGCGAAATCACAGAACGATCAAACTGATGTTCAATTGAACATTATTACTCCTATTCGAATGATGTTTTTTGTAACATTCCCGTCAGCAGCTGTCTTTTTCGCCCTTGCCAGGCCAATTGAATTTATGTTTTCAAATTCTTACGATGGCGCAAACATCATAGCAACGATTTCGTTCATGTGTATTTTTTCAAGCATGGAGCTAATGTCTACTTATATTCTTCAAGGTCTCGGAAACTTCTATCAAGCGGTCCGAAACATGTTTTTGGGTGTAGCTCTTAAAGCCATCCTCAATATATTGCTTATTATTCTGTTAAAGAGTGTCATCGGCGCTGCTATTGCTACAATCCTAGGGTATATGCTTTCTTCTACACTAAACGTATTAGCAGTTCGTAAGTGTAGCGGAGTGCAGTTCTCAGTTCCTCGTCTAGCTTTACCCTTTCTACTGGCGTCACTTCCGTTATTAATTGAGTTACTTTTGGTAAACAACATTTTATCCTATTTAGGTGCTTCATTGCCACATAACCTGGCTTGGGCTTGGAATATTCTTCAACTGTTGATTTCGTGCCTAATTGGTAGCGTGCTCTATGTGTTCATTGCAATTCGTTTGCGATTGCTTCGACCGAAGCAGCTACATTCATTGCCTATCGTCGGTCATTGGTTATGGCACGTGACAGAAAGGATTGCTGGATAACAGGTTGGATTGATTATTAGATAGTTGACTGCATATACATGCTACTGGTATAGGAGCGTTTTATGTCACCTTCGAGCAGATTCGCATTTATGATTGAACACATCGGCACCTTTTCAATTTGATAGTTTCTAGTATTTGTTTTTATTGAATCCTCAAGGGCTTTGTCTTGAGAATTTCTTGAATTTCCTCCATTTTTCTTGCACCATTCACAAGTAGGATATTTCCCGATCAACTACATTTAATGTGACTCCATATGCCAAAAACAAGGGGTTTTACGGCGAGTTTGATGACTTAAATTCGATCATACATTTCTATTTCCCCTAATACAGGCAGAAGCAACATTTACTAACGAATGTAAGCCTGGAATTGGATGAGTGTTCTTCTTTACGATTGGATGAGAAGGAAATTCGACAACTCATTTCAAACGTGGTCTTAATTGGGCTGGAGGCAATGTCAGCAGGAGGCAAACTGACCATTCGAACGTAGACAGATTCTAAGGAAGTTACCGTTCTTTCAAACTTATTCAAAACTATCCTAGGTAGTTTTGATGTTGAATTCCTGTTTCAATGAGAATTGCCTACTAATGTCGCAGGCCTTACATTCTCTCCACAGACTGCCACTGTGGAACTCACGGCCAATTTTTTTAGGTTTTCTGCTGCATTCTGGTCTCGGTCATGATGTGCTCCACAATTTGGGCAATTCCATGATCGAATCGATAGTGGCATGCTTTCCATTTTGTAATCGCACTTTGGGCAAATCTTGCTCGATGCAAACCAACGATCCACCACAAACACTGTTCCACCGTGCATAGCACTCTTGTACTCAAGCTGACGACGAAATTCGTAAAAGCTAATGTCACCTAGGTTTGCGATAAAGGATGTGGGATTAAAAACGAATTACTTGAAAAGCTTAGTACCCCTCTCGTTGCGAGAATAGAGCAGGGAACAGTTCTTGGTTTAGCTATTTGTTATAGTGTAGTTGCAAGGCACGTATCAACAATTAACGTAAAAACCGGAAAAGTAGGCATCGTACTTTATGTACACTTTCAACTTGACCAAAAGGTAAAAAGCTGCTAAACAACTGCTAGAATAGAAATAATAGCATTTTTACCTTCTTAAAAGCGTCTAAGTTTCTTGATTGAATTTCGATTATTTTTCAATAATCTAAGTCTATACTGCATTCTAGCCTGATGTTTAAACTTGTCAGGGGAAAACGCACGTGGTTAAACACACACATTCAAACTACCCAGAGCTTACGATTAACATAGTACAAATATGTTTTTTAGGAAGCCTTAGTTCCCTGTCTTACTTACTTATAAAACTTTACGGCCTATTGCAGAGAAAAGGAGTGCATTAAAAATGGATGAAAAGGAACAAAAACAACTTGCCAGAAAACATCGTGAACGCAAACTCCGCGCGTGGCTTTTAACATTATCGTGGACTACTCCTGTCGTTGCTTTTGGCGGTTTTTTTACGATTTGGCACCATATCAGTAATGCAGTAAACCTTCCTCAGCAGCCGTCGCTAACTTCAGTGTCGACTTCTGCTGGTTCAAATATGACGAATACAAACCAGAACTCAGTATTGTTACAGATTGGTTCAAGCGGCCAGCAAGTACGTGCTCTTCAAGAATTGCTCGCAGAACTCGGATATTTTCATCGCAGAATTACAAACTATTACGGAACGGTTACGGCAGATGCCGTTGCAGCTTTTCAGGCCGATCATAACTTGCCCCAAACTGGAGCCGTTGACAGCAATACACTGACGGTAATTGTGCAGACCATCAAAGATAACAGTATAAGTAACTTGGTTCAGCCAGGCAACAATATGGGCGGTAATTACAGTTCGAACAGCCAGCCATCATACGGATCGTACAGCTATTCGGGGAACAATGGATTAAGTCAACAACAGGTACCGATAACGAGTTCTTCAGCATCCTAAGGATTATTTATCGAAAGACACGGAGATAACCTTGAAAACTGTAACCTTCCCGGCGATGGGCATTAATGTTCAAATTACCATTAGAGCAACGCAAACTGACAGTAACGATGAAATGAACAAAACCATAGAGCAGGCTAAAGATGGAATTGCAGACCTTAAGTCCAGGCTGTCACGGTTTCAAAACGACAGTGAAATTAGTCAAACTAATCATAAGCCTGGACAATTCGTTGACATTCATGAAGACACACTAAAATATTACAGTTGGTCGAGCAAGCCTTTCTGCAAACTAACGGAATTTATAATCCCTGCCTTGGTAATGTAATGGAGAACATTGGTTACAATGTATCATTTGAAAAAATCGGTGTAGATAAAGCCTCAAAGCCGCTCGTTATTACCATTCCGTTTATCCCGCCAACGAAATGTCCATTTGAACTTGATGTGATCCATGCCAGGGTCCGACTGGAACCTGGCTATAAAATTGATTTGGGTGGCATTGTAAAGGTTTGGACGTAAGCGTTAAATAACTCGGTGGATTGAAAAAAAGTGAATAAAATCGCGTAAGCTGAGTTCTGCTCTATTGACAGGTTTCTTGAACTTCTGGGCTCCACGGGAGGTAATCTTCGAGAAATTCCGGGTGCTGACCGAACTGTACTCCCGGTAATTGACTGAAGATGAACTGAAGATATTTATACGGGTTAAGACCATTTGCCTTAGCACTCTCAATAATGCTGTAAACAGTGGCACTCGCCGAAGCTCCTTTCGGGCTTCCGCTAAAAAGCCAGTTTTTACGGTTATGTTCGCGCGAACATAAGCGCAAAAATTTTCTATTCTCTAACACGCCACAGGGCGCTAGGGCAAGTGCGATTACATACAGCTTAGTAGAAACAGCAAAAGAAAACGAACTAGACCCATATCTGTATTTAGAATATCTATTTCAGCAAATGCCAAATACCGATCTTGAAAATCCTGAAGCCTTGGGCAATCTACTTCCATGGTCAGAACATTTGCCAGAGCAGGTACATAAACGCAGAAAGAAAAAACAATAAAACAATAGACCTCGTTAGGTAACTAGCGGGGTTTATTTATGTGCAATTATCTTTTAAGTTTCAGTTAAAAATCAAAGTGTGCACAATTTGTCGCTCACTGGGGTACAGCCGCATGCCCATCAAGCCAAGCATCGGTAACCACGTATAGGGAATTAGTGCCCTATTAAAAATCTACAGATAAGATGGATTTTTCCATGCGTATCAGTACTTACTCAAAGCCAGCGAATGGAATTTAAATTCAAACTAAGCCGCTTTTCTCGTTCGCTCGTATGCCACTCCGATGATGTCAAACATCGTTTTCTTCTCGTAGCGGTGAGATTTGCATCCGAACTTCTCCATACGTTGAACCAAGCGGGTTAAAAGACACCGAACTGCTTCCGTGCCTTGACGTAACGCACTGCTTAACGCAACGAGGGCATCGTGGAGAATCCCGATTCCCTTGAATTCACTGACTTCCTTCCGCCTTTTTAGCCAAAGAAACTGGCGCATCCGAAACAT
>JAKADF010000301.1 GCA_021820805.1 Bacillota bacterium | reverse complement strand
TTCCGATCTACTGGGCAGGAGATTTGCGTAACACTTTGTATAACATATATCAGGAGCTTTCATCAAACCTGATTTTGTTGCCAGCTCATTTCGCCAACTATGAGGAAATGAAATCTGACGGTAGTGTTTCTGCTCACCTAGGGACATTGTACGAAAACAATGCCGGACTCCTTGTAGAGGATGAGTCTGAATTTAGAAAACTAGTTACAGAAAATTTGCCTCCTCAGCCTCATTCATATCAAGAGATTCGGCTTACAAATATGGGCAAGTTAAGTCCAGATGAAGACAAACAGCGCGAAATGGAAATTGGACCAAATCGTTGTGCGGTTCATGGTTAATTAAGTTTACTGGAGGGCATAGCATGAGACGTTTCTGGAAATCCCTCTGACCTTCAAACAAAATCGTGCTTCTGGCAGGAGCAGTGTATGTATTGTTTGTTGCAGGGAGTTTTGTCGTTCATCATATTTAAGGATAGGAGGTGGATGAAGTGCATTGGTCAACATACGTCATTGTAATTTTAGCAATTGCATTTTTCGTATATCGGATGATGCCGGCTAAAGGTGTGAAGTCAATATCTCCTGCAGAGTTGAAAGACTTACTCTCGGATAAGAAATCAAAAACACAGTTTATCGATGTTCGTCAGCCTAGCGAATTTAAATCCGGACATGTTAACGGGTTCAAGAATATACCTCTCGGTCACATTAAAAACCATTTGGGAGAGATTGATAAAGACCGTACGGTTGTTGTGATGTGCCATAGTGGTGCTCGAAGCATGCAGGCGTCGAAAATACTTTCGAAACATGGCTTCATAGATGTACGGAATTTAGCCGGCGGCATCATGAAGTGGAATGCAAATCAGACAAAGTAATTTCTAACGCTTTCGTATGTAGTTTTCTATACGAAAGGGGGTATAGTATATAGGAAGCGATAGGAGGGCGAACATTTGGATTACAAGAACGATGTGAAAAATCGGTTACGGCGGGTTGAAGGTCAAGTACGGGGCGTTCTCGGCATGATGGAACAAGGCAAGGACTGTAAAGATGTTGTAACTCAGCTTTCTGCAATACGTTCAGCAGTTGACAGAGTCATCATGTACGTAATTGGTGAAAATATGGAGCAATGTATTCGGGAAGAGATTATCGGCGGTGGTCCTGCAGATAGAGTCATTAAAGAAGCCGTTGAACTTTTAATGAAATCAAGATAGGGAGGACTTTAAAATGGCAGTTGTTCATGTAACAGACAGCAATTTTGGGCAGCAAGTATTAAATAGCGATAAACCTGTATTGGTGGATTTTTGGGCTACCTGGTGTGGACCATGCAAAATGATGGCACCTGTTCTTGACGATTTGGCCCGTGATACAGAAGGTAAGCTTACAATCGCAAAACTCGATGTCGATAAAAACCCGAATACGGCTGGGCAATTTGGCATTATGAGCATTCCAACAATGATTGTATTTAAAGGCGGAAAACCAGTAAAGCAACTCGTTGGATATATGCCAAAGAATCAATTAGTAAGCAAGCTGCAAGGTATCATCTAATTACGGATCAGAGTGAAAATAAGGAGGACTATCATTATGGATTTCAATTATTCTGTAGTAACTGAAAAAACGGTTGACGAGGCTGTGCAAGCTCTCGAAAGTTCTCTAAAGGAAAATAAGTTCGGCGTTTTGTGGCAATTGGATCTTCCAGCAAAGCTGCAGGAAAAAGGCGTTGATTTTAATACGCCATTTCGAGTGCTTGAAGTTTGCAACCCACATGAAGCAAAAAGGGTATTAACAAAAAACCCGCTTGTTGGTTACTTTTTGCCTTGCAAAGTTGTTGTATATGAGCAAGAGGGCAAGACCTACATTGGGCTGCCAAAGCCAACCGCGTTGATTGAATTGTTAGGAGATAAAGAACTCGCAGGCATTGCTGAAGAGGTTGAGACCACACTAGTTAAGGCAATTAACCAAGCAAAGTAGGAAGTGAAATTCGTGAAACATAAGGTGATTATTGTGGGCACTGGTCCTTCAGGTCTTACAGCAGCAATTTACGCTGCTCGTGCGAATCTGGAACCTCTTGTAATTGAAGGAAACCAGCCGGGAGGGCAGCTCACGATAACGACTGACGTTGAAAACTTCCCAGGCTTTCCAGATGCGATAATGGGACCAGTTTTGATGGACAATATGCGAAAGCAAGCAGAACGCTTCGGGGCGGTATTTCAACAAGGCTGGGTATCCTCTATCCAACTTCAACAAAGACCGTTTCAAGTAACGGTCAATGAAAAAGAAGTCCATGAAGCAGACGCAGTCATCATATCAACGGGTGCTTCGGCGAGAATGCTGGGGATACCTGGTGAGTCGGAAATGATGGGTCATGGTGTCTCAGCATGCGCAACGTGTGATGGGTTCTTTTTCAGAGGAAAACCCATTATTGTAGTTGGCGGCGGCGACTCAGCAATGGAAGAAGCAACATTTCTAACAAAATTCGCTTCAGAGGTTACAATTGTCCACCGCCGAAATGAAATACGCGCATCGAAGATTATGCAAGAAAAAGCCAAAAGCAATGAGAAGATCAAATGGGCTTTGAATGTTACGCCTGTTTCGATTGAATCAGATGGCGAAAAAGTAGTCGGTCTAAAGGTTAAGGATAATAAGACTGGTGAAATGCGCATCATTCCATCTGAAGGAATTTTTATTGCAATCGGTCATACGCCAAACACCAAATTTTTAAATGCGCAAATTACATTAGATGAGCACGGGTATATTAGAACTAATGAAGATACAACTGTAACAAATTTACCAGGAGTATTTGCATGCGGCGACGTGGCGGATACGCGCTATAAACAAGCAATTACTGCAGCGGGGTCAGGGTGTAAAGCTGCAATTGATGCAGAAAAATATCTTGAGGAAGTTAGTGTACACGCTTAATAAAGGAGTTCGTTCTTATTAAGAATGACAGGTTTTTTCGCTTTTAAATATACCCGTGTGAGTATATGATGGACTTAGCAAGGAGGGGCAGTTTATGATAAATGTAACAGAGGCAGCAAAGACATACTTAAAAGACGTTATGAGCAAAAAAGGAAATAGATACCTACGCATGTATCTTTCCGCTGGCTGAGGTGGCCCACAGTATCAAATGGCTCTGGATGAGTCCATATCAAACGATGATGTAGAAGAACAATTAGGCGGTCTTTCAATTGTTTACTCTAAAAAGTTGACTCCATATATGGATGGCGTTGTGATTGATTATGTGAAGTCAATGCTTGGGCGCCGCCTTACAATCGATTCACCGTTTTCGGGTAGTTGCTAATGTTGAATAATGGATTCATTGTCTAGTGAAATGCATCATTTATTTAACGAATCATTCTTACCCGGAGGGAATGACTAAATGCCACGAATCGATTTTATCTGCAAAGATTGCGGCGTCCATTTTGATGAATATGTAAGGTTTGAAGACAGGGATAAACTAAAATGCCCAGAATGTCATGGAATGAATCTTAAGCAAGACTTTAGTGGCAAATGGAATGGCGGAACCGTTAAGACTTCCGGTTCATGGTCCGGATCAAGTTCAAGCTCTGGGGGTTCCAGTTCAGGCTTTACGTGAGCGGGTTGTTAAATATATGAAGCCGGGTGCTTCATTTTAAATTTAGAAACTTAAAATTTAACTGTACAAATGAGACGAACCCGCAAGTAAAGTTCGTCTCATTTGCTGATTTCATTTGAATATGTGTTCTACATTGTTGTAATTGCAGTACTGTCCTTCATTTTAAGATTCACAATAGATTTAGTTCGACGTTAACCAAATACGGTGCTTTGCTTTCAACAATTAGCGGATACATAATGATTTTACTCGTATTACTGTTACTGACGGATAACATGAACAAGATCACTGTATGGCTCATCAAACTTTAGAGGGATTTATTAGTTTTTAATTCTTTAGGAGGGGAAACGGATGAGAAGACCAATTAAATGGACGCTTATTACGGTTATTTTTTTGGGATTGGTGTTTGTCGTAGGAGGGATTGGGCTGCACCAGCAAAATAAAACTGCGGTTGCAACCGTTGCATCCGCTCCCCAAAAAGGATATCGTATGCCACAATTTTCGGTGGCGGAATATCCAGGGAATAAGACGATTAATACCAATGGACTTATTGGTAAGCCAATTTTCATTAATTTTTGGGCTTCCTGGTGCCCACCTTGTCAGATGGAGACACCTGATATTGTTAAAGCGTACAAACAATTCGGGGACAAAGTAGTTTTTTTGAGTGTTAATATGACTTCCCAGGACAAAATGGACAGCATGGAACAGTTCGTAAAGCATTATGGTATAACATGGCCAGTTGCACTTGATAAAACTGGCAGTGTCATGCAAAAGTACAATATCGTGGGTTTTCCAACCTCAATCTTTGTGAATCGTCAAGGAATTATAACGGATGTAAATGTTGGTCTTATAACAGCGGAAAACCTTAATTCTCAGCTTAAAGGGTTATTGAAGTAATGTTGTATTCTTGGTTTGAAAGGATACCTTCAGTATGGATCGCGCTTATAATGGGCGCTTTCGGAGCATGGGTATATTTACGGTATACGAAGAAGCGTGACGAGATTGCAAGTGTTGTAATGCAGCAGATATCGAGTGTAGTAATTACTTTTGTTTTCTCAACTAAATTCTCGGGTTTGATTCTTTTTCCAAGCATGAATTTTCAAAACGATGTCTATTCGATTATCGGCGGCGTACCCACTAATGGATGGCTTGTAGGGTTGGTTTTGTCGGTGATTTTTTTGCTGTACAGGCTTAGAAAAGATAACATTTTTGGTCTAAGGGCCCTGAGAATTTTGGCTGAAAGCGTTCTTTGCGGCAGTATTGTTTTCTTTCTGTATCTTGCGATAGTTGATTTTAATCCGTACCGTTTACAGGATATCGTTAGAACACTTCTTTTCGCGATATTTTTATTTGGAACGCATCGGATAAGACTGCTTTCCAAAGCCCAGCTGCAGTATTTGTGGGGGCTTATCGGAACTTTACTTTTTACTACGTCAGTATTCGTGCCGCAAATTGAGGTGAATTTAATTTTTAGCCTTTCGCAATGGGTATATATAACGCTAATCGTTGTATCTTT
>JAKADF010000300.1 GCA_021820805.1 Bacillota bacterium | reverse complement strand
ACTTTGCTTTAACCCAGGGATGGTGGTACCCCGCAATTCTTAGTATATTTCTACTTTTGGTTGTTCTTTTCATGCCAAAAAAGAGAATAAGCTGGAGGGAAATTTATATAACCTTTGGCGTAATTGGTTATATCGTATGGATGGTTGATATGACAATAGCAGTTCCATTTAACCTCTTCGACATCGGCAACCCACAAACAGAGGGGTTATCTGAGATTACCCTATTCGGTATCATACCTTCATCTTTGTCAGTTATTTATTTAAACTTTTATAAAGAAGAACGAAAATGGTCCTGGGTAATCTTATTTTTAATCTTGTCACTTACACTTGAATGGTTAACAACTAGAGTTGGATTAATGAAACATTGGCATACATGGTGGTCGGCCCCTGTTCACTTCATTGCATATGCTTTTTACTTACCATGGCATTTAAAATTCATCAGGAAAAACTAGGACTCATATTGATTTCCTTTATGGGATCCTGCCAAGGTCGTTGAAAAACACACGTATTCAGTCTCGTAAGTAGCCTGGGCTAACCCACCATTTAGGCAGTTTGGCTTGTATTTATTGGATACGCCAGCGCACATGTGTTGAGAAGCCGTTCGACAAGTCTGTGTCCCATGTGTTGACGGTTCAGTTGGTAAGTAAATTCAACAGCATACAGTTGTTTGAAGTGCTCTCGCCCATGGTATGTTCCGTCAATAAACGCCTTCAAATTGCTGATTAACGTATCGACCCATTGAAATGTTTCATGATCGTTTTCGCCACTCGACAATGTCACAAGATGCGGAATGTCTATTTCCTTTGTACTGGCACCGTATGACCAGTTCCCGACTGTTTCCAAGACGACATCAGTCCCAAGGTTGCGTTGTGAAATTGGTAGTATCGAAGTTTTACTCAAGTCTTCAACCGCTTCAATGAAACAGTATTGGGGTTTTCCTTTCGTTAGTGAAACCTCCATGACCATAGGCGACTGTGTAGTGCCATGTCCTCGTTTACCTTTGCTTTTGCCGCCAAGGAAGAAGTCATCGGCCTGAACGATTCCCTCCAGCTTATATTTTGCGTTTCGCTCCGCCAAGGCGTTGTGGATTTTATGAAGCAAGTGCCAAGCCCGTATCATACGAGACGTCGGTGTGACGCTGAAGTGTTTTTGCATAAACACCACGCTTGTCATTGCTGACAAGGTATATAGCTAGGAACCACTTGTATAGCGGCGTTTTGTTTTTGTGAAAGGTATCACTGCGGTGACAGAAGTTTGGTGATGCCACTGTTTGCACTCAAATAGCGGCTCTACAATCGGCGTTACGCCTGTGGACCGCATGAACCAGCATAGCTTCGGAATGATTACACTTTGGACAGATGAAACCATGTTTATATCGCAACTGAATTAGATGTTTTTCGCAGGCTTTCTCATCAGAAAACTTGCGTAAAATCCAACAGATTCATATATACCACCTCAATATACAAACATATGTTCTTATCCCGAGTTTACTACTCTTCCTCCACTTTTCAAAGAGAAATTACGAGAGTAGATATGTGTGATAAACAAAGTGCATCCTTGCATGCCCCGACGTGGCACAAGGTTATCATGAAAATGGTATGTTGGTATTACAGACTAGGGCGTATATATATGAGTCTTCCGAGGCGTGAATCAATGCTCTTTAGTAGTATCATTTATGAGCCTCAAAAATCGACAAGCAAACCAAAAAAATTTTAAATGACCGTCACAAGCATCCGATTTCGGCTTTCCTACAACGGTTGCCATTGCGGCCCTTGATGTAATATTTCTGTGTTAGCACGGACAGACTTTACTGGGGAGCACCATGTAACCCTGGTGATCAATTACGAATTAGACGGGATGGTTTCTAGGTAAATGTTCGCATGTCTCTTTTGTTTTTACAAAGAGTATTTATTACGCATTCCTCGGAATTCAGTTTTAAATAGAGTAATGTTCTTGCCACGTGTTTGTATTCTTAAACTCGTATATTTATGCATATTAGTCGAACTACGATACTCCATGCCACACTCGGGCTAAACAGAGGGTTTCAAATGAAGTAAATGAATTTTACGCAGGGAACATAAGGGAAACTACGTTTCTACCTTAGAGCTGTCCCAGGTAATTCGAGGGGTGGTAATTGTTGCCCTATGTTTAGAAAATTATAGATTTTCCACGCATATGAGCGTTTTAATCATAGGCTGGCCAAAAGTCGAAATAACGATCATAAGTCGGCCATGAGTACAAAAAACATCTAATGTTTGCACCGTTGTTACCTGCTCGGCAACGATCTTATATACGCATAGCTGGTTCTATAGATGTGGACTCGATACTAACACTGAGAAAATCCTTGTCCCACAAGATTTTTTTGTCTTTAAATGCTGATGGCCATCTTGTGGTTTAACGCTAGGCCAACTTATGAGTAAAGTCACACCCTTTGCCTGTGGTGGAACGATATTGGGAAGAAACTGCCGGTTCAGCTCCGCGCGCACGAGCGAAAGCGAGGAGCACGGCATCTGTTTCAACCTTAGCGGGTTGCATCGAGGAATAAGCGTCTTCGAAAAGTGAAATCGAAGAATACAGATACTCCCGTCGCCTCCACCAAGCAAAACCACGGATCAATTGGCCCATGGTTTTTACCTATGCATAGGATTGCACTGCTCATGTGATAAGGTGAACCCTACTATAAGTAACGACAAATTTTTCGAGGAATTCCCTTATGCGACTTGGAATGCGTGGAGTTCGAGGTTTGCGCAATTTTGTAGATCTGATGTGGTTTTGTTTGTCCTGATCTATGGATTCCGCTCAAGTTTTCGTGCGAGTTGTGTCGTGGAGTAAAATGAAAATGTATGTGGGCCGCAAGGCGGAAATAGATCGGCCATGATGATTTTGCTGTGAACTAAGTATACCGTTTTGACCATTCGTTTGATTGGAGTCCTCGAGTTGGATGTAAAGCCTGTAAAAAAATCATTCTTTAACGAACCTACCCTTGAATTAGCTAAGAAATTGTTAGGATGCCTTCTAGTCAATATTAACGATGAAGGAATGACCGCAGGATACATAGTAGAAACAGAAGCGTACCTTGGGCCAAAAGATGAAGCAGCCCACTCTTACAAGAATCGCAGAACCAAACGGACGGAAATACTTTTCGGTGAGGCCGGATACTGCTACGCTCATGCTATGCACACTCACACGCTGATTAATGTAACTTCAGGAGAGATTAATCAGCCAGAGGGCGTCCTCATAAGAGCACTGGAGCCTTACGCGGGGGTGCAATTGATGAAAAAAAGAAGAGAAATAGAAAACATTCAGTTGCTCACGAACGGTCCAGGAAAACTAACTAAAGCTCTTAGTATAACAATGGACTCTTATGGCCTTCCTTTCTTCGAGAAGCCGCTATTCATATCGGAATCTAGATATAAACCCGAGAAAATTTGTACAGGTGGGAGAGTCGGAATCAGCAAGGATCAGGAACGTCCATGGAGATTTTGGATAGAGAATAATATGTTTGTATCAAAAGGTCGAAAAAATTGAAACCCAGTTCTTGCGGCCACTACGAACTCTCCTTTAAGAATCGAGTCGGAATAAGGAGATGACAGCAAGTACTTTCCGGGTGACTATAACTGCTCTCCGCCTTTGCAGTCAAATAAAAGCATCTCTTGTGTTCTTATTATGCTATTTCCCACCGATTTCTCGGCAAATCATCCGAATTAAGCCCCCAAGAGTTCGTATTTCGCACAATTTGCGCTCTAACTTTATTTTTGGCACTCAAAAACAGCTTCCAAAATATAAATGGCCGCCTATTTGTCAAAGGCCAAGTTGGGGAGGTGTGTCAGCAAATTATTTAGGTTAGCCGCGAAACAAGGATTCTCAGAAATTTTACATTTCACTATACGAGCTTGCACTGAAATCCACGCTTCGTGAACCAACGACAGGGGAATACCTGGTTAGGCGCATGCGGATCATAGGGTCCCATATTCAGGGGTTTGGGAAGACGAGGGGCAGTACACAGAATCCCGTGTTTGTGCATTAGAGCCATCGACTGGCTACTACGACTCCTGATGACAGCCGTTGAGAATGGCTGATTCTCGTTGGTAAGGCCACATGAAAGCATGTCGTGGCGATGGACGTTGGGGGCGGTTTTGGCCGAGGTGTACCTCTCAGTACCACATTTTTAACGACTCATAACGATTACCACTTTGCTTTATGGACGCTTGTTACTATACTGCTTTTACCGCTCAACACAAATCCAGGGTCTTCGGTCAATATGCCGTTCAATCATAAGTTGGCCAAAAGCATAAAAATAGCTCGCGTTTTTATGTCAGTTTTCTGATTCGGTCGTAGCGAAGGAACGAGCAGTTGAGTCCCAATTTACGACCGATATCATAGCAAACATTAAGAAGTGCAGGAGTTAGCAATACGGTAAAGGGAGAGGAAATAAATTTCGGCACCCTAGAACCATTTGCATATGAGTATATCCATGCCGTTGGCGAATTCATGGAGAAGGGTAGAGCATTTCTTCGGGTTGCTGCATCGAACGGACCAGAGCAAGGCACGGTTGGCTCAGAGTATGTTCTCGAGGCGGTCAAAGAAGCTCTCAAGGGTGCTGGATTTGACATGCTCCTTTTATATGGTTTTGCGTTTGACGCCATTCGCCTCCGAAACCGTCCAGCAATTGCCTTCTGCAAGCCGGTTATGAAGTTTATTGTACCAGCTTTAGTTGTAGAATTAGTTGCTAATCAGTTTTGACTTTAACTCACATTCGATGGACCAAGTAGTGGCTTTTTTTCTATATTCCATATTTACGTCATTGTTTCAGTATTGTAATTCCATGTGCTACGTAGTGAATGATTCAAAAATCCTTGCTGTGTTGGCGGGACGATTTTGGACGGAGGTGTCTTGCATGCATTTAGAGTCATGTAACCCAAGTTGCTGAATGTTTTGTGATGGGCGACCCATGTTTTTAGCAAAGCTGTGTCATAAACTTATTACAGATGTACAAGCGAGCAATCCCATGTAGACAGCGGTGTACTATCCTAAGAGTTACCATTTCGTCCGAACCAGTAGAGTAAGAAAAACTGGACATATCGACGGTTTGTACCCCGTGTGTTACCAG
>JAKADF010000299.1:4492-5116 GCA_021820805.1 Bacillota bacterium | reverse complement strand
CGTCAACTGTAAGCCATGAATGCTTTGAATACGGGCCGTCTTAAAGCAATCAGGCGAGAACTCCACCAGATTCCAGAGCCTGGTTTTCAAGAGTTTAAAACACAGGCGTTTCTGCTCGATTACATTCAGAGCCTTCCTGACCACCGTATCGAGGTTAAAACATGGCGGACAGGCATCCTTGTGAAAATAAAAGGGAAGAATCCAACCAAGTGTCTCGCTTATAGGACAGATATGGACGGTCTGCCAATCGACGAAGAAACAACCTACTCTTTTCGTTCTAAGCACTCAGGTTTTATGCATGCTTGCGGACACGATATGCATATGACAATCGCGCTGGGAATACTTACGCATTTTGTGGAGAACCCCATCGACAATGACTTACTCATCGTGTTTCAGCCTGCTGAAGAAGGCCCAGGCGGCGCAAAACCGATGCTCGAAAGCGAAGAATTTAAATCATGGAAGCCAGACGCCATTTTGGGACTTCACATAGCACCTGAATACCCTGTTGGTACAATTGCAACTCGACCTGGTATTCTGTTTGCGAACACATCCGAACTATATATCGACCTTACAGGCAAAGGAGGCCACGCGGCCTTCCCTCACCTGGCGAATGATATGGTTGTT
>JAKADF010000299.1:0-4482 GCA_021820805.1 Bacillota bacterium | reverse complement strand
CCAGCTGCAAACAATCGTTTCACGCAACATTGACCCCCTCGATTCTGCCGTCATTACTATTGGCAAAGTCGAAGGCGGCACAAAACAGAATATCATTGCTGAAACTGCACGCCTTGAAGGAACGATTCGTACTCTCAATATGGAGTCAATGGCACTTATTAAAAAGCGGATTGAAGCGATTGTTCAAGGCATCGAACAATCCTTCGACTGTAAGGCGCAAATTGATTATGGCGCAAATTATTGCCAGGTTTTAAATGAAGCGAATTATACTTTAGAATTCATGGATTTTGTTCGCAAGGATGAATGTGCAAACCTAATTGAATGTAAAGAAGCTATGACGGGTGAAGATTTTGGCTATTTCCTCGCACAAATCCCTGGTTTCATGTTTTGGCTGGGTGTCGAAACACCATATGGCTTGCATCACGCAAAAATTGAGCCAAATGAAGACGCAATTGAGACTGCTGTCCGTACTGTAACAAGGTATTTAACCTGGAAGTCAGAACAGAAATAAAAATAGGGACAAATTCAGCAAATAACAGGTTACGTTTTGGAGCATTAAAGCGAGAAATAATATATGAAATGACGTGCTAATTGACATACCGGTTTCGCTGGGTCCCGGCCGACTGGGTCGTTTCCAGTTGGCACGTCATTTTCATACTTATGAAGTATCAATGAAAAGATAAATTGTATTTTCGTAGAACAATTTTCTTTTTTTCGTATATAATGTATATATGAGTAATTGTTCATATAGGTAGGTGATTTTGTGTTAGACATGAAGCAAGAGACATGTTGCAATATCGTTCACCAAGAAGCAATTGAGAGTGTTCGTCAACTTGAAGCACCTGTTGTGGAGCAACTTTCCGAGTCCTTCAAGGCGCTCGCTGACCCTACACGGATACGGATACTGTTTAATTTGTCACGGCGTGAATTATGCGTGTGTGACCTAGCGGAAGTTCTCGGGATGACACAATCGGCGGTATCACATCAATTACGGTTTTTAAAAGCACTTCGGATTGTAAAGTTCAGACGTGATGGAAATACAATTTATTACACTTGCGACGATGCACATATCATTGGATTGTTGCAGATGGCACTCGATCACGTTACTCATACATCAACGCGGGAAAGAAGCGAATGAAATGACGGCACTCACACATCAGGTGTCTGTGAAAAAAGGCATCAACATTGAATTTGTATCGATTGTTTGGATGGTAATTGAAGCTGCGGTTGGCATCGGTTCAGGCATCATTGCACATTCATTGTCATTGGTTGCGTTTGGTGCGGACAGTATTATCGAACTCATTGCGGGTGCTGTTTTACTCTGGCGATTGACGATTGAAGCACGCGGAGCAAACCTTACCCGTGTGAATAAGGCGGAGAAATCGTCATCTTGGGTAGTTGGGATTGCGTTGCTTCTTCTTGCTGTGTACATCGTCGCCGCTTCAATCGACAAGCTCGTTACTCATCAAGGAGCAGAGTCAACCTATATCGGAATTGGCTTGGCAGCTGCTTCGGGAATTATTATGCCGTTCCTGTCAAGGGCGAAAAAACGAATCGGCTCGGAAATTGGCAGTAAAGCACTGCGTGCGGATGGTTCGTGCAGTATCGTCTGTGCTTACATGGCATGGACGGTTCTAGGAGGCGTCATTTTAACCGCACTACTTGGCTGGTGGTGGATTGACTCCGTTGCGGCACTCGGACTTGTGTATATTGTCGTTAAAGAAGGCTGGGAGGCCGTTCAAGAAGCACGCGGGAAGGAAGACGCCTGCTGTTGTGGCTGCTGCCACGATTAGCAAACAACAATCGTTCAAGGAATCGATACAATCAGAGCCGCCTTGCCCTCAAGCAACCCGCTTTTTACTAGCTCGTTAGAGTCTAATCATTGCTTAAATCCTGTATAAACATATATTGCATCTCTAAGAAATTCTGCCGTTCCTGGTTGTTTGTCGTCATAATTAGCCCTAAAACGTTCGTCATTTACGTACATCTCTGCCAAGCCAGCGTGCGCTTCCTTACTGTAACTTCTCCAGAAATAAGATAACCACTGTCTGTGCAAATCTACCGCTTTTTGTGCAAGTTCCCCCGCAGGATTACCCGATTTAAATGCTTCTGCCAGTACATCCTTATAGTCTTTTTCGAGACGAGTTATCATTTCAAAGTCTTCCTGTGTCATGCTTTTTAGCTTTTCATAAGATTTTTCTACGGTGTCGCTGCCATATTTCTCACGGATTTCTTCCCCATACTTATTCTCATTATCATCAATCATCTTCTGTTTAAAGCATTCGAATTTTTCTGTATCTGACATCGTAATTCTCCCCTCGTGAGAAGCAATGGTTTTATCTACGTTTGCTATCAATAGATCTAGGTATTTCCTTTTTTCGATGAGTTCTTCCCGATGGGTTTGCAGTGCTTTGATGCTGTTAAAAGTAGGGTCGTTCATGATGTCTTTGATTCTGTCTAACCCGACTCCAAGTTCTCGGTAAAACAGAATTTGCTGTAATCGATTCACTTCTTTCTGACCGTAAATTCGGTATCCAGACGAATTCACTCTTGCCGGCTTAAGAAGGTCAATTTCATCATAATATCGAAGAGTTCTTGTACTGATTCCAGCTATTCGACTCAACTTCTGTACTGTGTACTCCATGTGTTCATCTCCCTACACCATCACCTTAAACCCTTACGCAGCGTAAAGGTCAATCCCTATTTTTAAATTTTAAATACGAAAAACTGCACGAAAAAGAGAGACTATGTCAACCTCCTAACATAGTCTCTCTTTTGCAGTCTTTTAACATATACATTTATATTGCTGTTAACTTTTTACGAGATTTCGTATCACTTGCATAACCTTCTTTTTCTCTTCTGAAGGCCAAATAGATTTTGGTGAAATAATCAATTTTGAAACGGGAACAACTCGAAAGCGGAGAGCACCTTTGTTAATTTCTCTCAGGGTCCACGTAGGGATAGGCTTTATACTTTTAACTGTTGTATTGCCCTGTTTGTCCTTCTCGATATTCAACATGAGAATAACGCCAAGTTGAGTAAGCGGGTTTTTCCACATGCGATCTGAAATAAAATTCCCGAGTGAATATGCAACGAATCTTCTTTTTTGCACTCCATACTTATCTCGAACCATTTTCTGTTCCATCGGCTGAAGTACATGTGGATGGGCGCCGAGGACAACATCAGCGCCATAATAGAATAGTTTGTCTGCAACAGTTCGCTGTCTATCATTCGGTCTCTGAAAAAATTCTTGTCCGAAATGTACAGCAGCAATTACGATATCTGCATTTCGTCTTAATCGGCCAATATCATTTTCCATTTTTTTAAGCCAAATTCGATTGACAAGCCATGGTCGCTCCTTTGGAACTTCATTAAAATTCGTTCCATAAGTGTAAGAAGCAATACCAATTCGAATACCTTTTACATTCCGAATAAACAGCCTGCTTGCCTCATCACGGGAAGAAAATGTACCTGTGTGTCCTATTTGATGCTTGTCTAGAATTTGGATGGTTCTTTTTAGACCATTTTCACCGCGATCCATACAATGATTATTGGCAGTCGTTAGAACGTCAAATCCCGCCCATTTCAGTGCTTTTACCAGCTCATCAGGGCAATTAAACATGGGGTAATGTGTTTTCGGGCTAATGCGTTCATAGATTTGCTCTCTGCCTGACAAAGTGGTTTCTAGATTTCCAATTGTTAAATCAGCTGATTTCAGGTATGTACTCACACCTGAAAACATAGGCTCAAATGCATACTCGTTCCTGCCAATAATCTTGGCAGACCCAATTTGCCTATGCCACATTAAAATATCCCCAACGGCTGCAACGCGTATCGTCGTCATATGCAATCACCAACATTCATTTCGCACTATGCTATGGTATGGTATTCAAAATCAGCCGTATCGGCCCCGGCGCATGCAACAAGCCTGCCCTTTTCTAACTGATTTAAAGAAATCATGCCGCTTCCTGAACAAATGACCTCTCATGTAAGGATTCATAGACATATACCTACACAGGTGAGTGACTGCCATCGTACACTCCAATACCAGTTATCCTAATGGCGTAGACGTTTGGTGGGGATGCGTGAGGTGACAACTAAAGTCATGTCGAACAGGCCTGTCATTGCGATTACAGGCAGTGCGGGAAAATCAACTACAAAAGAAATGCTGGCATCAATTCTAAAAACCAGATTCTCTGTTTTTAAGTCACTAGATAATTGGAATTTCATTAATCACACGCAAAAATATAAATCGATGATTCGCCCATGGCACAAGGCAGTCGTTCTTGAGTATGGAATGTCAGGCCCCGGTCATATTAAGCGCCATTGTCAAATTATCAAACCAAATATGGCCATTATAACTAATATTGGTACCGCACACATTGGAAGTTTTGGAGGTGATATTCGAAAGCTCGCTGCCGCAAAGTCCGAACTCATTCTGAACATGGTCCAGACTGGCACGCTCGTTATCAATGCTGATGA
>JAKADF010000298.1 GCA_021820805.1 Bacillota bacterium | reverse complement strand
TTTTTTAGCTGCGCCGCTTTTAGGGCAACACCTTGCTGTGCTGGGACCTTCTGACTCGATACGAGTTTATTTCGCACTTGCGGGTATTGTCGCACTCGCTGTTACGATACCCTTCGCCCTTTTTCAAACATGGAAGTTTATTGCACCAGGGCTGAATGACAAGGAAAAGCATATCGCATTGTCATTCATTCCAATTATTTTTCTTATGTTTATTGCCGGTTTTATATTTGGCTATGTTGTCGTTTTCCATATGCTTCTTCGTGTATTGCTTAGAATTTCCGCACAAAACTTCACTGTGTTTTTAACCGCCACCAATTATTTCGACTTTATGATGAATATCACGCTTCCGTTCGGCTTTCTCTTTGAGATGCCAATTGTGGCTATGTTCCTCACAAGGCTGGGAATTTTAAGCCCATTGCGGCTCGCAAAACTGCGCAAGTATGCATATTTGGTGTTGGTTATCATCGCGTCCATCCTCAGCCCACCGGAACTCATCTCACATTTGAGCGTTGCCGCTCCGATGATTCTCCTCTACGAGGTAAGCATCGTCGCGTCCCGATTTGTCGTTCGGAAAAAGTGGAAGCAAGAGCAGATGTTTAACGAGGCGCGAGCATCGAAACAAACCTGAGCGTGCTCGCGCTTTTTGTTTCTTTATTCAAACAGTGACATTAAATTCGTGCTAATTCTTTACGAGATGGCTATCGTTGGTCGTTTTACGCTATGAGCCTTAATAAAAAATGGGTTGAAATTTCGAGGCCGGTGAAAAAATCCCTCATAATAAAAACTAGTTGACAATTAAGGGGAAACTACTAAGGCCTGCCATCCTGTAACAGCTTCAGTGTTCGTCATTTGAGCTTCCCTCTGATGAGATTCTTTGCCGGCTGCGTCCTCATAGCGTTCGTTATTTCCCATCGACTTGGATTCGCTGTCGAGGCCTGGCTAGACTTACAAATAAATGTCTGGACTTTCAATATGATGATTCAAGTTTTCTCCATGGGCGATCCCAACGTCTTGTAGTGGGAATAGAACTTTGGTTGGCAACTCTAGATTTTTTAATCTTGGTTTTTTGATTTATCAGCAGTAATCCGTAACGCATTTGACTTACTCAATTTCTACTTTTTTATACAATTTTTTCAAAGAATAAGGATAATTAAGCACTTGACATATAAAATCAAAAGCACCATCATCGAGAATCATTATCGTTATTCTCCTGATGATTGTTTCTTAGCAAGTCCCAAACGGTAGCCAGTAAAACCGGATATAAGCGCGACAAAAATTACGACAATAATGACATGTAAATTAAAGTGAGTGATTATACGCATGTATTTTGCCACAACAGTACCAAAAACAGCAAATGTGACTACCCAAAGTACTGACCCAATTCCGCTCAACAATGCAAAAGACCGAAATGGGAACAGATTGGCTCCAGCTATGTAAGGAATGATTCCACGTGCCACAGGTAAAAACCGATAAATGATAAAAATAGGGGCGGAATACTTCACCATTTTTCGTTCCGCCTCTGAAATGTACCTTTTAGGAATTTTAAGTTTTACGTACAGACGACGAATTGTTGCTTTTCCAATTATACGTCCAATGCCGTAGCCAATTAACGATCCGGCATAAGAGCCAATAAAAGCCACCAGAAAAAGTAACCAATACGGATAAACACCTTTCGAAGCTGCAACACTTCCTAGTGTAACAAGTGCATCTGAAGGGAACGGGAGCAGTAACGCTTCACCTAAAACACCTATAAATACACCTATCAAACCAAAACTTGATAACAAATGGTAAACGTGGTGCATATGCACACAGTACACAGCCCTTCTCTAAAACTTGTTACTGCTTGTTTGACCTGGTTTCCAGAAGAGCCAGCTCGTACTTTTTTGTCCCTTATCCACGCGAATGCCTTCAATAAAATAGTTAATTATAGAGATGCCATATCGAGCTTAATTGACAACTAACTTTTTTGTATTAAATATTCGATAAAAGACATTACACTTGGCGTGGCGTATATTACATGTAGATAAGTTTTTACCACCACTATTCCTTATTTGTTCTACGAAGAATCGGTATAGCAACCATAACAGCAAATATTGCAGCTACGATTCCAACCATGAGTGGAGCTGGAACTCCCTGATGGGTATGCCAATGATTCCACGATGAAGAAACGGGAATCATCAAGATTGCGGCAACCATCCCCACGAGCAACGCACTTATATTAACCCCGAGACGTCCCGTTCGACCAGCCACCCAGTTTAGTGATTGGCTTCTCCAATCACTCGCAATCAGGTGTGGAACTTTCCGGATATAAGCATAGACGTGCACAGCAATAAGTGGTAGCCATAAGGCAACACTCGCTGCATGAATCTCCAAAAAAAGTCCCTTATGAGTTGGTCCAACCACTGCAAGCCCAAACCCACTGATGAAGACCAAAAGGGTAGTAAGAACAAGGAACGGTGCTAAAATCCGAAGCCAAATGTTAGGTGGACCTTTCCGAATAAAATTAGGAGATTTAGTATAGTAACGAAGAAATCGGTAGCCAGTGCTGAACATCTTGACGATAAGAGGTCCAGACAATAGCACACCGACAAAAATATGTGCAGAAATTAATGAACGTAAGTTTGCTGTGACTACAAGTTCTATAATGATAAGCACGAAAAGAACAGCTCCGGCAATAGCCGTCATTCGTTCGTTACGTGCGACTAAGAAACTCCTTCTTTGGTAGATCGAATGATAACTCACTTCAATTCGCTCCAATCTTTTTTGCAGAGACATTGTTACATGTGGCATGCATCTTGTTGTAGTATTTTGCCAACTTTTGCAAACAACACTTAGGAAATAAATAACCTACGAATTTAAATTTCTATTCTGTAAAGAAACTGCTAAATCATAATCATGTCGAATTTGAGTACGTACACTTTGAAAATTTGACAAAGCAAAAATTATAAGTATCAGACTTACAATCAATAAGAGAAAATTTCTAATCACTCCCCACACCGTCCATAAAACTTGTACATGAAGAACATCGAAATATTATCGAAAGTGGTGTTTCGCATGCTCATAGAAAAAAGACAGTGCCGCTTCCTCAACTGACTCACTAAGAAATTGCCGAAAACATAAATCAGGTGGTTCCGTTCTTTTCAAACCATTCATTGTATTACATACGTCCATTCTGTGTTTATCATCTGAAATACGGATGAATATCGGCTGAAAAGCAACTGAAATTGAAGTTTATAAAGGCTTCTTGCTGAATTTATCCTATAAAACGTCATCTCAGCCAATACACCAAAAAAAGACGTATCAAATGATACGCCACGTAATTCAGTATTTTAAACTGAGGGTTCTCCTGTTAATCATACAGACTAGAAACGGTCACCATGTACTCTACCCCGTTTGGCAGCAAGTCCAAAGTTCGCGTGTTACGGATCCAACCATACAGGCAATAGAAAATACGGTTACGAATATCAACACACAAACTACGGCATTATACAATACCCTTCAGGCTCTGAATTCAGGTGTGTCAAGCATTCGAAAAGTTGTTCCATCAAAATTGAATGAGATAAAAGTTCTTCAGGGATCCGTCAGGAAATCATCGTCGCGAACCAAAAAGCGTAGAAAGATGTCGTCGAGTATGACATTAAACATCATTAAAAAGTAGCCCTGAAGCATGATATGTTGCAACACACTTATTGGACCAGCCAGCTAAAAAAGGTAAATACTGAAATCAAGGCACTGCTATTACGCTTATCGACTTTTTATTATTTTCCTTGGAAAGGGATTTGGGTTACTACAAATGTAATAAAAACCGAAATCAAATGGATGTGTTAGTTATTCCTTAGTTATCCCGTCGCTGATAAAATCGGATTTTTACTCGCATCTGGCGTAACTTGTTGACCGTTTTAACTGTAAACTGACACTTTTTTATAAATTGTTGTATCAAGGTATTCGAACCTGCTACCCCCCACAATACGTTAAGAAAATCCCCACTTGCACTGAGTATGTTGACAGCACTTAAATTTGATTATACATTCTTATGGAAAATTATTTTCTATAAGATCTGGGAAAAGTGTATGTTATTTTGGATAAATCGCAAATCAAAGTCATGCTCAATGAACAGAAGTTTCGTTTAACGAATGAGCGGGAAATTCTTTTAGACCTGTTTGCCTCTTCTTCGTTTATGTTAACGCCAGGTCAACTTTATGAATTAGCTAAAAAAATAACATAAAAAACGGTTTGACAACGGTATACAGGTTGCTTGAAGTACTAACAAAATTAGGTGCTGCAACGCCATTTTTTATTGATGGGAATGGTTCATGGAATTACACCTGACGAACACACTTGGGCGATTACCTTTAGCTATTCGATAGGTAGTTACAGCACACGTGGCGGAATACGCGCTGGTTTCTTTTTCTCAATTGCTTTCACATTGCAACGAGCTATTGCTTCTGAGTTGGCATACTTCGCATTGACTAAATTCCTTATGCGCCAAGATGCTGAACAAGTGGTATACGTTATTGTAGGACTTGTGATGTTGTTTTCCGGGTACTTCATCTTATACCGGCGAAAAACCTTGCATCTGTTCCCGTGGCTAGAGAAACTTACACCTGAATTACCAACCGATAAAGAAACGGTTCCCGTTAAATTAGCATTAATACATGGCTTCATCGCGGGATGGGGTACAGGTGCTTTTGCAACAATCATCTATACTGTTATATCTCCGCAAATGCCAAGCCCTTGGATCGCATTTCTACCCGGTTTGTTGTACGGCGTTGGAACCAATGTTAATGCAAATATTAATCGGCGGTATATTTGGACGTTGGATAGAGCAAAGAAAACTTGGGGAAAAAGCAAAAGCGTTTATCGTTAAATTTGTAGCTGGCAATACTTTATTCATCGGTGGTATATTATTTGTTTTTACAGGGATTGTTGAACTGATCTTTCCAAAACTTGCAGACTGGGCGTTGCCGACAGGATTGCATATATATAACCTTGATTCTATAAATGTAGCTTTATTACTGATTATATTTGTTATCGGGGGTGCTGGAGGTTACTCAATCATTCGAGCAATAAGGGTTGCACAGTCATTATCTAAATTTCAGTAGTATTTCAGTTAAAACT
>JAKADF010000297.1 GCA_021820805.1 Bacillota bacterium | reverse complement strand
GAAAGACAGGGAAGTTCTTGGTATCAGTCGCCATTTTATTTTTGATACAAATATTTGCCGGCATTATGATGGCTCACTATTACTCGGAGCGTTCCGGATTCTTTGGACTAAATATTATCAGTCTAATGCCTTTTAATGTTCTAAAAGCTATTCATATACAAACAGCTATCTTCTGGATTGCGATTGCCTGGATGGGTGCTGGAATCTTCCTTGCCCCATTCATCAGTGGAAAGGAACCGAAATACCAAGGACTCCTTGTCGATATCCTTTTTGTGGCGATTTGGGTTGTCGGACTCTCTACACTATTTGGGCTGTATGCAGGTATAAAAGGTTGGCTGCCAGGAAATAGTTGGTTCTGGTTTGGTAACCAGGGACTCACGTACCTGCAGCTGGGGCGGTTCGACCAACTTGCGTTGTTTGTTGGATTGTTCCTTTGGGTCGTTATCGTTGGACGTGCACTCTGGCCTGCTCTGCGTAGACAAACAGGCTTTGGCAGCATGGAACACTTGCTTTTCTATTCAGCAATTTCAATAGCAGCTCTTTATGTGTTCGGCATGTTCCCGGTCACATGGATTATGAACTCATTTACGCTGACAGACTTTTGGCGCTGGTGGGTTGTGCATCTTTGGGTTGAAGGAACGTTCGAATTCTTTGCGGTTATTGCAAACGCATATCTTTTAGTTATGCTTGGATTTGTCTCGCGTAAGACGGCTGAACGTGCAACTTGGTTTGAACTGATTTTAGTATTCCTTGGCGGTATTGTCGGTACTGGTCATCACATGTACTGGATTGGCGAACCTTGGATTTGGATTAGCCTTGGCAGCATGTTCTCATTCATAGAAGTAATGCCGCTCTTGCTCATGATTGTTGAAGCAATCGAAAACTCGCGTCACATGAAGAAGATTAAGAATTTCAATCATCGTGTCACACTTCTTTATCTGATGGGTTCAGGTTTTTGGAACTTCTTTGGTGCAGGTGTCCTTGGCGGTCTTATCAACACACCGCTCATGAATTACTATGAACACGGCACATTCTTAACCCTTGCACATGCCCATGCTTCGATGTTTGGAGCGTTTGGTCTTCTTGGAATTGGGCTTATCTACTTTGCCGTTCGGTATTTCGTGGGAGAGGACCACTGGACAGAAAAAGCAGCCATTTGGGCATTCTGGCTCTACAATATTGGTCTTATCCTTTGGCTCATACTCAATTTCTGGCCAATTGGATTTATGCAACTTCAGGCTGTATACCTTCATGGTTACACTTATGCTAGAAGCCTTGCGTTCTACAATACGACGCTGTTCTGGCAGTGGATGCGGATGCCTGGCGACATCTTCTTTACAGCTGGTGCGCTTGTCATGTCGTGGGATATTTACCGTAAAGTACGTAAAAATGTGAAACGCGGATAATAATTAATTAGATACCCAAAGATGTCTCAAAAACAAAGAAATGGACTGTCCAGAGCAGATGCATCTGCTCTGGACAGTCCATTTTCTATCGTCTGGAAGGACGACAACTTTCCCCTATCATCTAATTGCGAACCTTGTTTTGCACAATGCTTAATTAAACTCCCATGCCATAGTACAAAGCGCATGTTTTCACTTGACTGTAGAAATCAAGTGCAGCTTGACCTTGTTCACGCGTGTGAGAACTTGACCACTTCATTCCGCCAAACGGAGCTTGATATTCAACACCTGCTGTTTCTTGGTTTACACGTACCATTCCAACTTCCGCACTGTCAAGGAAACGGAGTGCCTTCGACAAATTATTTGTAAACAAAGATGCACTCAGGCCATATTCCGTTTGATTGCAAAGGGAGAGAGTTTCCTCAAAATCATTGCCTTGAACGACTGCTGCAACTGGCCCAAAGATTTCGTCTGTTACAAGTTTATGATCCGCTTTTACACCTGTAACTACAAGAGGCGTCACATAATGGCCAGTAGTTGGGTCAACGACGAGCTTTCCTTCTCCAATAATTTGAGCCTCATCCCGTGCAATTTGGGCGTAAGCTGATACTTTTGTAAATTGCTCTGTCGAAGCAACTGGTCCCAAATAGGAATCAGGGCTAAGAGCATGACCGACAACAATATTAGAAACTGCTTGCTGCAGACGTTCAACAAGCGGCTCATAAACAGATTGCTCGACAATAATTCGGCTTGTTGCGGTGCATTTTTGACCGGCGGATCGAAATGCGCCGCTCAGTATTACAGGGACAGTTTTGTCCAGGTCTGCATCACGCAAGACAATAGCTGCGTTTTTACCGCCCATTTCTGTTTGATACTTAATGTTGTGTTTTGCACAAGTTGACGCAATGTTCTTGCCTGTTCCAGTAGACCCGGTAAAACTCACAGCGTCTAAGCCTGCTTGTTCTATCAAAGGCGTACCGATTACGCTGCCTTTTCCAATCGCTAAGTTTAGAACCCCTGCAGGAAAACCTGCTTGTTCAAACAATTCAGCAATCCGTGTAGCAGTTAAAGATGCATTCTCAGCTGGTTTCCAAATGACTGTATTCCCACAAATCAAGGCAGGAGCAATTTTCCAAATTGGAATTGCTACAGGGAAGTTCCATGGCGTAATAATACCGACAACACCGAGCGGAACACGCTTTGTGTATTGCAATACATCTTTTCCAGAAGACGGAACAACTTGTCCAATCGCTCGAACACCTTCAGCTGCGTAGTAACGCAATAACTGAACGCCGCGAGCTACTTCTCCGCGCATTTCAGAAATCGGTTTCCCCATTTCACAACTGGCAATTGTAGCCAAACCTTCCGTTTCTTTTTCCAGTTTATCTGCCAATTGATAGAGATATCCGCCACGAGCCGGGCCCGTTAAACTGGACCAATTTGCTAAGGCACGACGTGCTGCATCTGATGCTTGAAGTACATCTTGTTCAGAAGAATAGTGGAGAGTGCCTACCTCTTCTTTTGTGTTCGACGGATTATAAATCACCTGAGACTTACCTGATGGAACAATCCATTCTCCGCCAATCCAATTCTTACTATCCATGAATTCTCATCTCCCTAGCTGCCAGTTTATCTATTGTGTACCAATGATATTATCTACTCATACAATCCAATTTTCAACGAAATCTGAATATATAAGAATACAAAATTTACTCAACTGCATCTTGGGAGTGAGATGTATCGTGTAACCGTACCGCAAAATGGGATTTGAACCTTGAGAAAAAATAACATCCCAAAATGACAATCACTGCGCTGAAACCCTGAATCCAAGTAATCTTTTCACCCAAAAATAAAAAAGCAAAAACTGCTGTAAAAATAGGATTTAAATTCAAAAACATACCCGCATTGGTTGCTCCAACCTTCTGTACTCCAATATTCCAAAAAACCATACACATCACAGTTGAGAGAATACCAACGTACAAAATTGCACTAATAAACGTAATATTAAAATTTCGAATTGCGAAGTGAGGTATATTAAAAGGCAACAACATCAAAACTCCAAAAATCCCCGAATAAAGTGTTGACATAAGTGGAGAAACCTCTTGTAATGCCCATTTTCCACAAACAGAGTATAGGCCCCACATGGCTACGGCAGCCATCATCCATAAATCACCTTTGTTGAAGTTAAACTCCATCAGTCTTTCGATATCACCGTTAAAGAGAAATAGAATGACACCAAAAAAAGAAAGTAACATTGCACCTATCTGCAAACCGCCCATTTTTTCACGCCAGAAGAAAAATGAAAAAATTGCTATAGATATCGGATTTAGTGTTGAAATTAACCCATCATTCGTTGCAGAAGTAGAATTCAGAGAAATAAACTGGAAAATATTAAACAATGCAACTCCAGTCGCTCCCATCAGGATAAGCGGCAGAATTGACTTTCTCGTTGGGTAAATTCTTTTCTCACGTATCCATACAATAGGAACCAAACATAATATGGCGATGATCCACCGTAAATCCGCTAGTGTCATCGGCGAGGCATGACTTACAAGGAGCTTGCTGACGACAAAATTACCGCCCCACAGGGAACTTGTAATAATCAGTAAAACGACATATCGGTACTGCAAAGCGGAGCATCCCCTTTATCATGCATTTGCCTCTGCCGTTTCTTCCGCAAATAATTTTTGTATACAGTTCAAAATCAAGTCAGTTGCGATATCAAATGCATAATCGATATCAAGCCGCTCTGTCCACTTATGTGCATCTCTGCCCACAGGCCCGAGATTTAACACTGGAACCTGGAACTCTTCTAAAGCGGCAAGAGGCAATGAATATCCACGTTCCCAGAGAGGCGTGTTTAATGCGTATGAATCCATTGATGCAGTCCCGTCTTCGGATCCAACGTAACTCAAATCAGAAATACCACTAAAGTAATACTGCCTTTGCAGCTCAAAGCTATGTTTTTCTTTGGCATATGCAATGATGTCTGATACCACATGCTGAATCATCTTGTTTTTCCTGGAACAGACAGCTGGATAGTATGGAGGAGCAAAGAAAAGAACAATCATTGGCGACAATTCCTTGCATAAGGTCGTTAATTCATCCACAAGGTCAATCGTAACATCGCGGTCATCTTTATTTCCCCTGTTGTCCAAGACCGCTTGTTCTAATCCATCGATTCGCTCTTTTCCGTAAGTTGCAATCGCATATTCATGCAATTCTTCATATGAGAATACTTTTACGTCGATAGTCGGCGGGACAGTAGACTTCAGTGTCGAATAATGCCCTGCATGCCGGCGATAGTTTTCTTCAATTTGACTGGCTGCCCGCAAAGCGACCTTTTGCATCGAATCAATGATTTCACTCATTGATTTTTCTAGTAAGAAGAGATTGAACAAAGTTACAGCCTTATGCGGTATCTGAACAGAATAATCTTTCTTGAGCCCCTTCTGAATCAGGTTAGTTGGCGGAGGAGTGCCTTCCCCTTCCACACTTTCGCACAATGATGTATCAAGCTCGAGTTCACAGGTAATCGCTGAAGCCATATAATTCCCGTTTAGTCCTGAAAATGGCTCTCCGACGTGAGTTTCTTTTCCATAGCATAAAAATCCGGGTAACACTTTCCCAACGGATCCCATATAAATATACTTGGCCTCATCTCCTGGATACCTAGTAAACATGGGCTCCGAGTTTAAAACTGCTTTAAACTTAAG
>JAKADF010000296.1 GCA_021820805.1 Bacillota bacterium | reverse complement strand
ATCTCATGACATGGAGACGCGAATGACACGACCCTTTGGTCTTTCGTGATAATGAACAGATATCTTTGTGCGCGGCGTGTTCCCGGTGACCGGAACAGGTTAAGGTTTGTACGTATTTCATATTGGCTTGTTTTTCATGCACTATCTAGAGAATTATTATTTGACCATAATCCCTCTGTATAGGAGTCTTAAGGAACCCAAGAATTTCTTTTGTAATTTGATTGTACAACGTTCTTAACTGCTCGTTTAGGTCGTCAGTAAGGCATAATCCTATCGTATCTAGTCTAACTTTTTCATTGGACGTAACCGATTCTAAACGATAATTTACTACTGTATCATTTCTGGAAGCTGATAGCTTAAACTCAGTGGAATTTTCAATTTTCAATGTATAAATCGGGTTACCAGAATGACTTAATTCATACTTTAACAATGTGACTGCTCGATCACCTGTAAGCGGAATTCCATCAATCGGGAGGTTTAATAATTTACTACTTGAATCATCGAAATGAAGAACACGAAATATCGGGTTATCACGGACCGCTTTTCCACCTTCTAAGACGCTGTAAACACTCAAATCCGTATCGCTGTATGGATTCATTGGTAATTCAATAACTTCCGTATTTTCTCTACCAATCACTTCAATATGCCAGCCGTATGAATCATGTTTCCAAATGAATATAATCCTTGAGCGGAAGATTCTGTTATATATATCTTCATAGTACAGTGAAAGAGAGCTCAATGTCGTTACTTCTGCTTCTAACCGCCTCGTATTATTCAACTGCAAGAGGAACGAGATAGCTTGTCCTGAGCCTACGGAATAATCAGTAATTCTGGTCAAATCATAAATACCCACGTTATCCCAGTTCTCCGTTTTAGATACTGGAATTGGGTCGTACGAAGATAACGATGACAGATCGTCTCTAACCGTGAGCAGCTTACACGTCGCCATTCCCGGGCCAATGTTTTCAACCCGAAGAGCAAGTCCCTCATAATTTGCTTTTGTTTTCCCATCATCAGTTGACAAAGACAGCTTTCGGTATAATGCATCCATGAAAAGTCGCGGCATAAAACTGTTTCTGGACAGCTCAAGAGCAATCCTAGTTTGCTTGACTTGTTCTTCAGTCAATTTTGCCTGCTCATTTGCGGATTGCGCCTGTCGATTCGCTGCCCTTATCTGTTTCCCTAAGAAAATAAAACCTACTGCAGCAATAATAGGTGTCACAATTTGTGCATAATCAGCCCACCTTACAAACCATTGTACTAACTGCGCGTCCATCTAAAGTTCCTCCGCCCAAACTTGAATATCATCTTCGAAAAAACTACATTACATTGCGGCACAATCATGCTGCTTTAGTTCAGAGACTAGAACTGCAAATCTTGCTAGCAAAATTCGTTAAGTAGAATTGTACTATTAAACACAATGTATCACATACAAGCATTTCATAGCACGGGATTGGGAGACGCAGGGTTTAATGCTTAGATGACAGAAGCCCAGAAAGTGTTAAGATTCTTACTAGATTCACTATTGACGATTCCTGCCCTTTAACGTAACACTCTGTCGCTTCTGCCCCCGTTACCAAGAACAGAAACACCCGTCTACAATTCATTAACAAGAAACTGAGTATACGCAAACGTCTTGTCCAGCTAGCTTGATTTCCTTTTCCAAGTCCATACCAATTTTCTTTGCCACTCGTCTAGAAGCTACATTTCCTAGCTGAATCAATGCAATAAACCTATGTTTACAGAGCTGATGAACCCCGTGGTTCCGTAGAGTTAACGCTGCTTCTGTTGCATATCCTTGTCCCCAAAAATCACGAGCAATCCAATACCCAATCTCGACTTCCTCTGTACCATCAATAGTTTGTGGAACCAGACCAGCGTGCCCAATCAGGACGTTGTCATCCTTGTTAACGAGAACCATCAACCCCATTTCCGAGCCAAATTTGTATGTACTATAAATCCATTCCAAAAACCTCTTTGAACCATTTTTATCTCTTGTCTGTCCATTCCCAATAAACCGAACCATTTCAGGATCTGACAACAGGGAAGCCAGAAAACCGAAATCCTCATCATGATATGGGCGAAATAACAATCTTTCAGACTGAATTATCACAGTAATCCTCCTTTTGTTTGGAAAATGCTGTTGCATTAACCTGCCTTGATGTGCAATAAGCATCAAGACAGTCGACTTGCATACTCATGCAAGCATAGTTGGGGTCTTTTCTTCAACTCTTGCCCCCGTATGTGCAATAACGGACATCATATAGAGTCCGATATTGAACTGTTTTTACTACTATTCTTGTAGTTCCTAATTCGCGGGGTCATAAAGGTCACACAGCCGACTATAACTGTTGCTATACCGGAAGCCAACGTTAAACATGTTAATCCAATAGGCGCCGCCAGTAATCCACTTAGCCAACTTCCAGTAGGCTGTCCGAGACCAGTGATGGGTCGAATTGTGCTCGATACCTTAGCTTGCATCCGAAGGGGGACAACTTGTTGGATAATTGTCTTGTAAAGCGGTTCATATGGTGTGTATACCAGACCATTTACTAACATAATGCCTAGCACCATCCAATACTCATGCGCCAACACCAGCAATCCCGTGAGTATTCCCCAAAGTACGATCACGGTTGCCATGGATGGTCCCATCGGCCATTTCCACGTCTTTCTAGAGAAGATGATTCCACCGATAAAAGAGCCAACTGCAAACGCAGACCAAAGTAGTCCATATGCCCTAGCACCACCGAAATGGTTCTGAGCCATTAACGGTAACACAACGGAATACACTCCAAAGAAAAAATTAAAGAAAAACGTCAATCCTGCCAGTTGCAAAAGCAGCCGACTATCCTTCAATATTTTCACTCCATCTAACAGATTCCTAGAGAGTTGGGAAAACGGTGTGCCCGGCGTGTGTAAGGACGATGGGATGAAGAACAAAAAAATTGCACAAAGTATGAAACTCACCGCATCCAATACCAATACAGGTTCGTATCCGAGCCAAGCCACTGAAAATCCCGCAATTGCAGGACCGACCAGTCATGTAATATGAAGATAAACTTCATCGAAGAAATTGGCTGCAGTTTGCTCGCTTTCAGGTAAGAGTTCTGCAATCAATTGTGAACGTCCTGTGGTGGTTAAAGGTGAAACAATAGAACTTAACATCAGTAACACGTAACTCATCCATATCCAATGAACCCCCATACGACTGGCAGCCGCGATGCCGCCATAAATTAATGTAAGCAGTACATTACCATGTGCCATCATTCTTGGCCGTGAGAAGCGATCGCCAAGGACGCCGGCGAATGGATTCACAATAGCGGCGGGAACCCCGGCGCAAAGAGAAATCAACCCTACCGCAGCAGGTGAATGGGTAATATCCAAGACCATCCACAAAACGGCGGCGTATCCAAGTTCATTACCAAGCCCTGAAATAACGGAACCTAGCCAAAGATTCCGAAAGTGTTTATGTCGAATGAATATGGAAATACCTTCATGATGTACTTTCATATCAGTCTCCAGTCAATAGTAGAAGCTCTGATAGATACACTATTGCATACGCTCAAATGTTCAACAAAATCCAAGTAGCATAATTGCTTATTTATGCAAATCGGCAAAGCAGTCTTCCTTATTAAGTCTCACGCATACACGTAGGAATTCAATTTGTATCCAGTGATTTTTAGAAGGAAGTGAATTAAGTTCGTTCGATATAGTGCTGGGCGAATGGATACAGATAATCTAGGTCACCCAGGACGACTGCCTCTAACTGCTCGTGTAGCACTCGTCGGCTCTTGAACAGTGGGACCGCTGCCACGGGACCTAACAACATCTTACTTCTAGCTGCCATGTAATGGGACGTAAAGTCACCGTGAAGGTACTCGCTTAACTGGTCATATTGCTCATCGATGTCAGGGATTTTGTCTCGCAAAGATTGTACTAAGGTCATTACGTTGTATCCCGATATTGGTCGTTTACTATTCTTCTCCTGCTCGATCATTTCATTGATCTGTAAAACCAAGGCTTCACCATTCTGATTCCTTCTGTATTCTTCATAGATATTCCGAAGTTCACTGTCGAGAGACGATGGGATGAATTTCTTGATGATCCGCTCTCCTCCAAATGCAAACTGTTCTTCATCTCTATTTGACTGAAATACCTTAATTAGTCTAATCGCTTTGTGACAGCGAGCCACAATTTCCAAATAAGCACGTAATTGGAGTGCATGGTCAAAGTCAAGGCCAAACATCTCACTTTGATACAACCCATGTTCTAACTGCCTAGCCCCAAAAATCCCTGTATGAAATACAACAGATATGACGTGGTGCATGGCTTGATCCTGCGGCGGTAGGCTTTGGAAATTTTCCCTGAAGTAATTAAGGGCTTTATTCAAGTGCTCATCGTGATTGTTAATGCTTCTGATGAAAGGGGTATTCATAACTTTTTCAGATACTTGGACTATATTTAGCGGTCGTCCATCTTCAAACCCCAGAGCCATAGATTCACGTATCCACTGTTCAAAGGACATTTCAGTTTCTCCTCTAATCAAAGACGTACGCAGAAGGCTTCTTGCAAAACTGCCGAATAGCCCCGTGAAGTGAACGGCTTGAACGTCATATTTTCATACAGAATCCAAAGTATTGGTTTATGGGACATGCGATCCTGTTTGTTCAAGTAGATTTGGTGGGCCTACGCCAATCACTCTTTTGACGATTTGGCACCTTTGCTTTTCAGCCAAGTGACCATGGTATCTCTGCGAGTGTCAATGCCACCAGCCGCATCGAGAGGCGTCGAACTCGTGTAATCAGGAGTTCCATTAATATCTGCACCCTTACTAAGCAGGTACTCGGCTACCCTACGCTGGCCTGCATGGCATGCCTGCCAAAAAGCTGCGTTGATTTCATCCGAAGTCGGAGAAGGGTTGGAGACCATCAGTTCCTCTACACGAAACATCATCCCCAGGGCTGCTGCGTGCCAAAGTTTGTCAACACGAGCACCTCGCTCTACTAAAAGTCTCGCAATATGCCAGCATCCATAACCCACTGCATTATCCAAAGGCGTGCCACCGGCTATGGAGCCACCAAGCAATTCAATGTCAGCTCCGCCATCGATTAACGCAGCGGCAACATC
>JAKADF010000295.1 GCA_021820805.1 Bacillota bacterium | reverse complement strand
CAGTTAATCGCTGCTTTTCACCGAATACATTCTAATTCTTTGATACATTATGGACCATTTCGTTGGATGCTTCCATACTGTAGAAAGGGCAGGAGGGAAGCATATGGAATCAGTAGGTTTTACTAGAAAACTTGATGAGATAGGAAGGTTTTTTATTCCGATTAAGCTACGTAGAACTTTTGGAATAAAGATCAAGTGGAAATCTTTGTAGATGGTGAAAAAATCATTTTGAAGAAGTGGGAACCTTCATTTGTGTTCTGTCACGATAAAACAGACCTAATTAAGTACAATAACAAATTCGTTTGTACAAGTTGTCAAAATGAAATAAAGCTTTGCAGTGGTTAACTTCTCATATAAAGGCCTTGCGGATGTAATATCACAGTATAAGCATTTATGATAATTTCTGAAGTATGGAAAATCTGTTACGTATACAACATGACTTGATTCGATTTTAGGGGATATAAAAGTGCAATTTTTTCTAGTCTTTCAAAACAGGACGTATCAGGAAGAAAGCAATGGTGGGTACCTTTGGGCACCGCAGCACAATACAGATGGGCAAACATTTTTCCATTGGGCGAATATGAAGAAAGTTAAGCGCGGCGACATGATTTTTAGTAGCTATAACGGAAAAATGGAATCGATGAACGTTGCTCAATCTGATTGTTACGAAGCCCAAAAGCCTCAGAATTTTGACTCTGAAGGTGCATGGATAGATAAAGGCTGGAAAGTTGACCTTGTGTACTATCCGCTAAAGTCTCCGGTGAGATATAAAGATTATATGGATGACATATTACGCCTTCAGCCTGACAAGTATGCTCCGTTTCAACAAAATGGGCGGGGGAATGTCGGTTACCTATTTGAATTAAGCGACGACCTTGGACAGTTTCTACTATCATTGGCAGAAGCTAATGGAGTGAGAGGGCTTTACAGCGAAGATTTGCAAGCCTTGGATGAGCGTAATGCAGATAACGTTATAAATGATATTGAACACTCCCTGCCGGAAACGTTAGAAACTACAGATCGTATCCAGATCGTTAAGACACGGGTTGGACAGGGACTTTTTAAGCAAAAGCTTCTACGCCTTTCGAAGGGTTGTAAAGTCTGCGGGCTTGGAATAAGCGATTTGTTAAGGGCAAGCCACTCCAAACCATGGAAAGACTCGTCGAATGTCGAGCGTTTAGATCCGTACAATGGGTTTCTTCTGTGTCCGCAGCACGACAGCCTCTATGATGCCGGATTCATTTCCTTTACAGACGACGGGCGAATAATAATATCAAGCGAGATCCAACGGACGGATTATGCGTCATTGAATATCAGTCCTAACACGGTTATTCAGGTTCACGAGAGAAACAAACCATACCTTGCATGGCATCGAGAGCATGTGCTCCGAGCCAAATGAGTAATCCCATGTGATGTATATTTAACAGGGCACATATCACTGACAAACGGAGGATACGACAGTGGCAGAAATTAAATTTGAAATCAAAGAAACTGTAGGCGTTTTATCCGAATCAACAAAGGGATGGAAGAAAGAATTGAACTTTGTATCCTGGAACGATAAAGAAGCCAAATACGATATCCGTGAATGGGCACCAGAACATGAAAAGATGGGCAAGGGAATTACGCTAAGCAAAGACGAACTGGTTAAATTGAAAGGGATACTTAACACTATAGACTTATAAACGTATGGCTGATTGGCCCAACTGTTACGTCACAAAGAAATCATTACCGCATGTTTTATACCCCCGTTGAAGTTGAAGCGCTTCATTATATGGACCAATAAACAGTGATTTGTAACTATAGGGTAAAATTCACTCGATGTGGGATACTCATGACATTATTGATACCGTCACTCTTGCTGTTGATGAGTTAGTCGGAGTTTCTGAATGCCCGTTGGCAAACTTTTAACTATTATTGGAGGGTACACAATCCTAACATCGTCTAGTTGATTTGCTTTGCTAATATAATAGCAATGATGAGAAATAACTTATATATAATGATTTAGAAAAAGTTATATTTTTGATATTTAAATAAATTTGGGTAGGGGTAGTAATATGGCAAATAAGCATATACTGTTAGCCGTCCCGATTGTTATTATTTTATTAGTCGGATGCAGTTCACAGTTGCTTAATACAATTGATAACACTAGTTCGGTAGCGTCGAAGTCAATAACTTCGCCTTTGCACTTGTCTGACCCGAAAGTAAACCAGCAAGCCAAATATATTACGGTTTCTGTTTTAATTTCAAACTCGACGGATAAAGCAGTTCTTTTGCACCCTTCGCAATTTGCACTTATAAGCGATACGCACGTTTTTACGCCGGCGAGCAATTCACAGGTGCCTAGTCAGATTCCTGCTCATTCAAAGGTACAGCTTGATTTAGATTTTGAAGTGATAAATCAGTTATCGGGAAAAGTTCCTCTGAAACTAGCGTTACAGCCATCATCAAACGTAAAGGAAGAGTTTATTTTGTTAGGCTCTTTAGTAGTGAAGAAGCCATCCGTAGATCAAGCTTCAGTATCTTCAAGTGCTTCATCATCGCATTCCCAGCCTACGCCGAATGCACCAAAAGAGACGCAGCAAACAACCCCTCCAGATAATGGAGCGGCACCAAGTATACCTTCCGTTATCGTGTCAGCCTCACAGAGTGCATATGCGGATTTATCCTTCAGAAATGTTCCACCAGGGTACAAAATACACGAGATTAATATCCTGTACTTTAAATGGCCAGGTGATACCAAAGTAGCTTACCAGGATGACTGCTTCTTTATCGATGGTCAATGGCAGACGCCCGACGGCGTGACACCTATTACGGTAACGTCAACTGGTTTTGGCCTCGATTTTCCAAACGGTTATGTAGGAAGTTACGCTCAAGTAGTCGTAACCTTTGTTACTTCAAGTGGCCAATGGGTAACCAGTAAGAGTAGGGTATTTAAAACTGATACACTTGAGAATTACCACTAGCAAATAGAGCGTAGTGTTCCTATTTTGTTACTACGACAAATTGATTAAACAAACATTGGAAATTTTATACTATTACATAAAGAGTGTCGCTGCTGCAGAAGCAATTGTCGGATTTTCAAAGCACTTATATTTAAAGGTACATACCTTGGCAGCAACGCAAGCAGATATTGATTTTGAAAAAGATCTATTCGAAACTGCAAATGTATGGGGGCTAGAAAACAGCCATATCTGCAAGGGCACCGGTGGTTCTAATCCTACTATCTCCGCCAAAATGTTGATGAATCGTGGTTCTTCGGTTGCCCGAGGAAGCGCGATTTTTAGTTGTTGAGATTCATTGCAAATTAAATACAAATCTTCAGTTAAATAAAGCGTCGTTTATATTGAGCTTGTGTAGTGTATTCTCGGATGCGGGTTCGAGGTGGCTCGTCTCCACCAAGCAAAACCATGGTCAGTTGGTCCGTAGTTTTACCTATACATAATATTGTGTCGCCTCTTATTACATGTGATGTGGTGAACCTTATCATAAATAACGTCAGGTTTTTTAGAATGTGGAGGCTTACGATGCATGAGAGCACGGAGAGCGAGGATTGCGCCCTCTAGCTTTCAGCAAGCGGTATCAATAGCAAAATTTTTAGTGTTTGTGTTTCTTGAAGGCTATATGGCTCTTGTCCAGAGTTACAATTGGTCTTAATGGAACACAAGGGGGGATTCAAAATTGGACGTGCACTGGCTATATAATCAATTGGACTATGACGAAATTCTGAAGCTCGTTGAAGACTTACGACAAGAAGAGAATTTATACATAGATTTTAAGCAGAAGGCTCATTCAGACAATCCAGGCATAGCTGATAGTGACCGTTCCAACTTGGCAAAGGCGCTTTCAGGTTTCTCCAACTCATCTGGGGGTATTCTGATCTGGGGAGTAGATGCTAGAAAGCTGTCCACTACAACGGAGGTTTTTCCCGCTGACGTTGCACAAGGCCTAGTTCCGATAACTGGAGTTACAGCCTTCTTATCAAATATCACGACTCTAGTGGGAACTGCATTGAACCCGCCAAATACAGGAGTTGAATGTAAGAAAATCGTAATACCTGGAGAAACAGATAAAGGCTTCGTTGTAGTTTATGTACCGCAGAGCGATTTGCCTCCACATATGGCCATACTTCAAGGGCTTAATCGGTACTATTTAAGACAGGGTGATGGGTTTTACCCAGCAGAGCATTATATGATTGATTACATGTTTGGTACAAGAAGAAGACCCAAACTTGAAATTGATTATAAAATTACATCTGGTGCTAGGTTGGATGGTAAAGTAGAGTGCCAAATATTCGTTGGCATTAAGAATGTAGGTAGATATGTTGCACGGTTTCCGGCGTTTCGTATCCGAGAGTCTGGATACAATATAGGTTTTCATTCACCTATGAGCGGTTCTAGTGAAAAGTGGGAGATAGATAGGATTTCAAAACTTATCGGGTTCAGCTATCTAAATCCAGGATATATATGGACTGGAGGAAATGATGACGTAATTCATCCAGGTACAAGCATGGACATAGCAAAAATCCGGCGACTTCTATCCTATCAAACGATAGAAAAGGAAAAGGGTTTTTCTTTTGATTACGAAATATACGCCGACGGTTGCGAACCGGTTATTGACAGGGTAAGTATTGATGCTCTTGAGATTGTTGATAAATTGGGCTTGTAATCCTAAAGTGCGTCTGTCCCAAAATAACCGACGAGGCAGATCCATCTACTGAAACTGTTGGACTGGCTTAGAACAAAGTGCAATATCAAGGGACAGCGTCCCCTGACGGTCATATGATCCATCTGACGAACTGGATTACGAAATCTTTATTACCTTTTCTCTAGAGGAACTGTTTCGATACGTTGACTCTACCATAAGTGAATATACTTTAGCTGAAATAAATCAGCTACTTGCTTCATGTTCTCCTGAGGATCACGAATTGGTGTTGCAAGTGATAAAAAGTGTCTTCGACTGGGAAGAAAAATAGTACGGTTAATTAAATTCGTGGGTAAGAGATTTTCCTTACGGTATAATTCATTTAAATCGTAGAGGGCCCTGGACTCTCTTTGGGAGAGCTAGGGCCCTTGACGTTCTGCTATTAGGAAAATAACATCGCTTAATAATGAAATATATCACCAAAGAAGGGTGTTCGTCTTTTGTT
>JAKADF010000294.1 GCA_021820805.1 Bacillota bacterium | reverse complement strand
TCAATGCAATTCCACTGGATTTTACAGCGTCCAGATGTCATGTCAATACCACTCTATTACTCGGTTAAAACTGATTGGGCACTTCACTGGTTAATAATTTCTTTTATAGCTGCTATTTGTTTTGCTTTGCTTTGGGTTCTGTTTAAGAGGTCGCTTCATAAGAATTCACGAAAATAATGAAAAGTGCTGCTATCGGAGTGATAATTCTTGAAGAGGCTAATTGGAATTTTAGCCGTTCTTTTAGCACTGGCAGGTTGTGGTCAACAAGCTAATATGAGTAATCAGCCCATTGGACTAAGTAAGCAAACATGGATACAGCTTACTGATAAACCAAATTACAATGGGTACTTTGTTTTAACGACAGACCCTGTAAAGACGGTTGGAAAGCAGTTTGGCTTTATATGCCCTACTTGTAACGGTCCATCATCGATATCAAACACACTTGTTTCTGGGATAAAATTATATGAAATTCCTGGACAAAGTGTAAAAAACGGATTTGCAGTAGAAACATGCAAAGGTCATTACTACAAGGCTGTCTGGTACGGTACGAAAAAACCTTAAATCAATAAAAACTTGATTATTAAATTAACCTGTCATTAAGTATAGAAAGCTCCAGAATTAAGGGACATATAATTATCCAAGGACTGAGTGGGTCGTTCATTTTTGCTCTTATTTGTTTTTATAAGGAGTAACCTACTCCCTTTTGTTTGGTAATTGTCAGCCACCTTCTGTGCAAGTTAGGGCAGAACTCCCAACAGCAGAATTCAATTCTTGAAGAAGTGAAGTGAGGGTCTCTCCTTTAACCAGTTCTTCTAATGTCTGTTTTGTAAGTAGCATATCGTATCTTTTAAAAATATCTGAGGTAACTGCCCATACATCAACAATCGCTTCTGGTGACATATTCTCTTGTATGACTATTTAAAATCTCCTTTTCACCATAGTTTCTCCAAATTTGTGAAACTCTTTTATGTAACTCTACTACTTAATAGCGACGGAAATGGTATCTTTGTCAGTCAATATATTCATACCACAGACAAGCCAACACCTTTCTCAGCACTTGCCCCCGTTTGACATTTTAATAGTGTTTCTGTCTTATTTGTACTGAGTCAAATAAATCCTCAAATCGCCGCCCATTTCAAATGGAATTTCTCGGCTCCCCTCTTTTGTAAAGCCGTCCAACACAATGTCAGGATGCTTAAAATCAAGAAGTTGCGTATCACCAAATACTTCTTCTATTGGGGCATCAAAAGTGAATTGAATCGATTGCCCATTTTCAAGGTTCACTACTTGTTTATTTGTGCTACCTTTGAGCAAAAATGGATTACCTTGCAAGCCAGTAGACGTTTTTATTGGGTAACTTAAGTACATTGTCAGATGTGTTAATTCTAAGGGCGACGTACTCCTGACTTCAATCGTGTACACGTCAGTACCAGACATTAAAGATATTGTTTGATGACTTACCATTTTGAAGTGTACATCTTTATCATCAAATCGTTGGGGCGTGGTTGCACATCCTGATACGATGCTTAACACCATTACACCAAGAGAAAACCAAACTATCCTTTTCACTTGTATCGCCACCGAATCTAAAATTTAGAGTTATTCATAATATCAAAAATTCAAGATGCTATTTAATATAAACTGCTCAATAGTGAATTAGACGTTCCCATAGCAAGAATTGTCGCACATCATTTATTGTTAAGACTTCGTTTTTCCTCACGAACTGGTTAGATATTGGTAGGTTTGAGTTGATGATTTAATGTCGCATAACGGCTCATAACTATAATAAATGTAGCACATGGGTCGTGTATCAATAAGCGCCACCAACGGATAAAACGAATGTCACGCCTATATACAAATTGAAACAGCGAAATATTTCCTAGAAGCAAAAGCAGTACATTCTCTCATTAAATAGGGAATGTACTGCTTTTCGTCCTGTCTTAAATCTCAAGCGGAAGTTACACTCTTCCTCGGAACAAGCAGTTTTTTGAAAATGAACCGTTCCAGGATTCCCCAAACTCCTGAGGTCGTATAGTACAAGGCTACCGCAATCGGTGCCCCCCATAAGACAACCATCGTCACTGCACAACTAACGATTGCACTCATTATCTGGACATTTCCAAAATGTGATTGACTGTATGTCACGAAAGTGCCTAATACCATCAACACTCCCGCGACGATTGGGACGATGTGAAACGGGTCAGCAACGGTCAGGCAAGGAACCCAAGGAATGAGAACACTCATCGCTGGATGATTCAGATATCGAAAGAATCTATAAAGAACAAAGAAGACTGGTGACTGTACGAGTAAAAGGCTTACGGATGATAATGGCTTCACGCCATTTTCTCTCATGAATTTCTGCTGGGCTTGCATCAAATCGGACTTTGATCCCGTCCATGACTTCTGTAATTCTGCAAGTTTGTTCGTGATTGATGCTTGGGCAATGGTACTTTTGGCAACTTTGATGGAGAGTGGAACTAGAAGTAGTCGAATCCCAATGGTAAACAAAACGATGGCAATACCCCAGTCGTGAGTGAATCCTGCTAAAGTGGACAAAAGAGCGTGAAGAATCTGTTCAATATTGGCGTACATAACAAATATCCTCCTTTGTGTGCTTCAAGTCTCAATCGATCAGCGCAACACAAAAGAAGGTGCTTCTTCATCGCTGTCTCCTGTCCTCAGTAACTTTCGACGCACAGTGCGGATAATGCGGAGGATCGGCTGTACTATTGGCTCAACATTTGTATGCAACCCAAGATGGGAGGTACACAATAGAACACGATTCGAATGGGGATATTGGGAATTTGAATTCTGCCACAAATGCAAGGCAAGACCAATGAAGAAGGGGAGCAGAGGCAGTAAATAAAACAGGTGAATATCCATAGTCATTCTCCCGCCCTCCCCACAAGTCCTTACAATTTGCTACATTATACACCCTGACAGTATTACGCTCCGTTCCAACTTTATCAATACGATGTGCCGACATTGAATGACAGCAAACGTAAGCAGTCTCTTTACCATTTTAGTCTCTCTAAATGTAGACATAGACCTCCCTGCATCCTGTTTTATCAACAATTCCGACGAAGCAGCAATCCACTCTCTTCCGTTGGAGACAAGTCCTGATGAACGTATTTCAGGATATGGATTGTTGATCTAGTCGCACTAATAATTGGTGGATAATTCGTTAGGGTAATTGTCTCCAAACCATAAGGGGGATTTTTGGAACCTGTCCACGTTTCGACGTCTAACGTTGCTTCGAAGTAGAACTGCCCTTTATCACACAAACGCTTGATATCCCTGAATTGCGCCTGGTAAAGTGCAAAACTGCGATGTTCCCCATAATAGTCGGCTATCGCATTTTGAATGTACGGACTCAGCATGGTCAAAAGGAAATCTCGACACAACACTTCGCTGGTATCTGGCTCAATAGTATTGCTTCGGTTGTTTGGGACTGATTGTGCTGAAACAACGGGGACAAGGCAGATCAAAGACGTGAAAGCCGCGACACATGAAGCCCAAGCTCTCCACCGCATGTTCGTCACCTCATTTCCCGTCTTCATCAGATAAATCTTGGCATAGGATGAACAAGGATATCTGGACTTATGTAGAAGCGACCATCTTTCTACTGTTGTTTTCGCTCATCAGCGATGATAGGGCTTATTATTGAACTCATCATTTCTATCACGATCATTGTCTATATTGTTACGGACGCACCGAATCATGATAAGAATCCCTGGGGATGGGGGATTTTCGCCTTTTTCTTCAACTTCTTGGCACTCGGTATCTACCTGTGTCAAACTGAGCGGAAAGCATCAGGATCTCTCTGGATTATCCTCTGGGCTATCATCGAATTCGTCTACCTGATACATGGTACATTGCTCTTATAACCAAGAAACACACTTCAATACACTTCACTGTATTTGGACGACCAGTGCCGTGACTTAATCTTGAAACCCCGTTATTTCGTTGGATGGCTTCACCGTTTGCATTCAACCCTTAAACCTCTATGAAAGTCTCTTGCTCTGCATTTGTCATGAGAGGCATGAAATACCACCCATATATTGTCTCTAATGGTATGTATCCCGTTCTTGTTTTGATGCGTATGCTTGTTACTCGCGGAACTGTGGTGTAACCATCAAGACAATAATCGAACTCATAAGTTGCATCCGAACGACTACCCGTTCGACGAGAAAAACTGGCTGGATTTTCAGTTTGTCCCATGTATGTCCTCTCCACAACAGATAGAACTCCAAAACTCACAACGTTACATTCTCATGATGTTTAAAAAAACTGTCCAATATTTTCTTCTGTGATCTTGAGACAATTTTGCGACGTGTTACGTCTAAGTTTATAGCAGGAAACAAAGGGGCGATAAATGTGAACGAAAAACGTCTACGCTGGTGGGATATTTCAGGAGAATCCGAGTCGGGTACGACATTTATCTATGTCATAGAAGCAACATCCCGTAGGAAAGTGGTCCGTCGGATAAAGGGAATCAAACAATGTAAGGATTTCGATGGCAGCATAGTTCCTGTAACATTCCCGCACGAAGAAGGGCAAATTCGCGTCCATGCTAACAACTGGTCGCCTGGAACCTTGACCCATCTGTTCATTCCTGACACCAGGACGATTGTCCAAGTTATTCGAGCATTGCGCTATCAATGTCAGTGTGGTCAGGTGCATATATCCGATTTGCCATACCCCTCGATGTGGTGTTCGTGCGGAAAGAAAGTTTATCCAATCCAAGAAACCACACTAAAATCTAAACGCGACATACCCTCCGAAGAGTCATTTGCGTGGTCTTTGGAAACTACCCAGGCGATGCCACGTTAAAGTCAAAGTATCACCGCTTGCTTACTCTGTAAAATCAGTAATGTTGGCTTTTGTTGTTGCTCGATTCTGTCCAGAGTAACCATTCAACGTCGGCGAGAGAGACGTAGGCAATGACTTACCGCGACCCGAATTGTTTTAAGAGCCTCTCCTCTCAAGATTTGCAAAGGCTCTGTAGAAATTCAATAGGACCCTCTTTTGCCTTACGCCTTTTTTCCGCTTAGATCAGATATTTATTCTTTCTGAAGCAAAAGATTAGTTAGGATTGCAAGAGACCAATCGGGAATCATAGTTTGTTAAGTCCTCTTTTCTTATAGATAAAAGGCAAGGGAAATATTCTG
>JAKADF010000293.1 GCA_021820805.1 Bacillota bacterium | reverse complement strand
GGCGTAAAAAATGCATCATCGGCACCAAGAGAATTTTGATTATTCGGCCCCCCGCTTTACAGTGTCATGAACCATACAATCTTGTGGTTCGGTGTAACAATTAAGAGCCTGTTATTTCCTCAGTCTGCTATTAATATGTCACAAGGTAAAGGGGACTTGGAATAGTCCGCTTTACTTATTGGTAAAGCAGTTTTACACTTTTGATGCGAGACAGCTTTGGACGAGGGATGATTCCCTGTTACCTGTGATCCGCTATTGCAAGCAGAAGCACTTGCACTCATAGCAATGAGCCCCGAAATGGTTAGCCACTTTCTTACCAACAATATTCACTCTTAAATTTAAACCAAATTCAAATATAAATCACGTAAATATATGAGTGCAATGATAAGTTTCAAGATTAAGTACGGTTTGAATTGAACTTTATGAGTTTCATTTGAAGTCTTAGCCCCTGTAGTACCGCCTGCCAGATATCCAATAGAGCCAGCTTGAAAATACCCCATATCTGCCAGTGGATCGGCAAATGGCTTACAAGTGAAATGTGGTTGGTTTTTGTATTAAGTGCATAGATATCATCTGACACTTTGCCAGATGAATCAATTCCACCCAAAACATAGACATACTTACCATTTGCAAAGCTGGAAGCCTTTTCGATTCCAATTGGCAAATTTGCGACTTTGGCAGTATCACCTTTGTTTGAGAAACGACATATTACATTGCTCTTAACACCGTTTTTATCTTTCCCGCCAATAATATACAGTTAACCGTCCAAAACACTTACCGCTGGATATCGAACACCTGCCTGTAATGTACCAATCGATATGGACGTAAGATGACCCTGATTAAGGTAAAAGAAATCTATTGAGGTGTGGAAGTGAACACCATCGTAACCGCCAATGAGCAACAGGCCTTGCTTTCCATCTTTCGACCAAGGAACACATACCGCATCAGACAAATTGTAAGGCAAGGTTGCTGATACTTTACTCGAATTGTTTGTAACCTTTACAACCGTACGATAAGAGTCAGCTTGACTGTAAATACATTTCCTGTATACCCTCCAACAACATCCAAACGTGATTTGCTGCCAGCTAGTACATCGCCTTGTTTTTTGTTGCAGAAGTTAAGTTTTGATGACCCGCTAAGTGAACAGGTGCTTTTGAGGAACACTCGGAAAAGGATAATACAAGAATGGCCCAAAAACAAAACACAAAGGCTTTCGACTCATAGTTGTTTCTCCTTAAAAGGCACATGGATTCCGATGTCTATCATACTAACAGACAAACAGGTCATCTCATGTGCCAAAATACGCAACGCGTGGTTTGTGTATTAATAGATTAAATTGTAAAAAAGGTGATTACTGAAAGTAATATAGATGTAGTAATCATAGCGATAAGAGGACGCACTGCTTTTGTTCGCAAGTCATGGAAGCTAACATTAAGTCCGAGGCCAACCATGGCCATAGTCAACAAAAACGTAGATACAACAGCAATCGCATTCATCGTTTGGGGTGAAAGAATAATATATTTACCAAGTATATAGCTTCCGAACAAACTCATCAAAATGAAACCAATCAAGAACCATGGAAATTCGATTTTAGTTCCGCCTGGCTGCCCTTTTTCTTTTCTTTTCATCCAAAAAATGAGTATAAAGCTCAAAGGAACGAGCAAGAATACGCGTCCAAGTTTTGCAAGAAGTGCTATGGCAAGCGCATTTTGTCCTGCAGGAGCTGCAGCAAGTGCAACTTGAGCTATTTCATGCAAGCTTACTCCACTCCATATACCGTAGTTTATCGCCGATAACGGCAAAAATGGTCTTAACACGGTATATATAATCGCAAAAACAGTGCCCATGAGCGCAATGATACCAACACCTATGGCTGTATCCTCTTCCTTCGCTTTTACAATAGGCGATACAGTTGCGATTGCTGCAGCGCCGCAAACACCAGTACCGACACCAAGCAAGAACGATAAAGATGCATCAGCTTTAAACAGTTTAGCAAGGGCCACAGTTGCAAAGATTGCAAATGTAATTGTTCCGGCATCCCGGACAAGTAACCAAAGACCTTGATGCAAAATAACATCAACATTCAACTTTAAACCAAACAAAACAATGGCATACCGTAGTATTTTCTTCGCGGCATATTGAATTCCGGGACGAATCGCTTCCGGATATCCGGCAGCCTGTCTATACAACACAGCAATAATAATTGCACATGCAAGCGGGCCGATTCGGTCAAATAAGGGTAATTTTGACAAGCCAAGGCCAAGTAAAGCAATCACAAACGTAAAAATGATACCTAGAATCCATGCTTTCCCGTTTTGTTTTACATTCAGTTGAAAAATGGATTGTTTATTCTGTTTTCTTCCGGCATCCACTGCCGATGTAGTTTCAAGCGACACGATTCCACCTCCAGTTGGTTCATAAAACCAGCATATGGGTGGATTATTGATAAGTAAAATAAATTATTTTCATTGTTATAATAAGCATTAATTATAGTACTACCATATCTGTAACAAAACGTGGAGGATGTTTAATGGACCATCAACTGCTCACCTATACTGCTGTAGTTGAGACTTCTAACTTTACAAAGGCAGCTGAAATATTACATACAACTCAACCTGCAGTCAGCCAACAGATTGCCCAATTGGAACGGAAAATGGGGGTAAAATTGTTGGATCGCACGAATAAAAGAGTAGAAACAAATCGAGCAGGGCAGATTGTATACGCATATGCAGTTGAAATAATCCGCCTGTATAACCACATGCAGCGCTTAGTCAATGATCTTCGGGATTCACCCAGTGGACAGCTTTACATTGGTGCAAGTTATACATTCGGAGAGTACGTACTGCCCCGCGCTCTAGCTTTGTTTTGCTCGGTGTATCCGGATATCCGCCCGGCAATCACAATTGCGAACACGCACGAGGTAGTCGAATCCGTAGCAAACGGCCAATTGGATATTGGCATTATTGAAGGACACAGCACAAATGACAACGTTCAAGTAGAAGATTTTGCTGAGGATACTGTTGTAATCGTATGCAGTGCAAACCATCGATTAACCCGCTTAAACCGAATAGCAACACCTGACGATTTGGCAAATGAGACATGGATTGTGCGTGAAAAAGGGTCTGGAACCAGGGAAGTGACGGATCGTACAATGGAGGAGTATGGCATTCACCCAAATACAATAATGGAATTTGGCAGCACACAGGTTATTAAAGAAGCTGTCGAAGCAGGTCTTGGTATTACAATCCTGTCAGAATGGACGATTCGAAAAGAAATTGCCCTACAAACACTCAGCATGGTTACACTTGGTTTATCCTCGATTCGGAGGCAATTTTCAATTGTTACAAAAAAGTCTGAGTTCCAAACGAAATCAACAACGCTATTTCAAGATTTTCTGCATAAACATCCAAAACTTTACTCAATTTCAAACACTGCAGATGATTAACACTCACATAATCAGGAAGCAAAGTGATGTCCTACAAAAGGAGGCTTATTAATGAAGTACAACTTTGATGTAGTTATCAATCGTTTCAATACCGCATCCGTGAAATGGGACGGCTTAGAGAACACATTCGGGAGCAAAGACCTAATATCTATGTGGGTTGCTGACATGGATTTTCCATGCCCCATGCCTGTTATTGATGCTTTAACAAAACGTGCGGCTCACGGAATCTACGGCTATACTTTACGAACCGAATCCTACCTGGATTCTATTTGTTCCTGGATGCAAAAGCGCCACGATTGGCACATACAGAAAGAATGGATTTGTCACAGCCCAGGTGTCGTTCCGGCGCTTGGGTTTATTGTTAATGCATTCACGGAGCCAGGAGATAATGTTATCATCCAGAGTCCAGTTTATTATCCATTTTCGAAAATGGTTGAGGCAAGTGGCAGGCAAATCGTATACAACCCGCTCAAATTCGATGGAGAACGGTACACAATGGATTATGACGATTTAGAGGCTAAAGTACGTGCAGGTGCCAAAATGCTTATCCTATGCAGCCCTCATAATCCTGTCGGGAGAGTATGGACAAGAGATGAACTACTTAATCTTGGACAAATTTGTAAAGATAACGATGTTTTAGTCGTTTCTGATGAAATCCATTTTGACCTAGTATATAAAGATTTTATTCATACTCCATTTGCAGCCTTGTCCGAAGAATTCGCTGCGAATTCAATAATATGCACTGCTCCAAGCAAAACGTTTAATCTGGCAGGTCTGCAAACCTCAAATATTATCATTGCAAACGAGGGATTACGTGCACGCTACACAAATTTTGTCGAACGCTTAGGGTTAACCCTTGGTAACACATTTGGTCTCTACGCCTTAGAAACAGCCTATACTCAAGGGGAAGAATGGTTAGATGAACTCCTTGATTATCTAAAAGGAAACTTAGATTTTTTGACTCAATTTATTGAAAAAAGGATTCCAAAGATTAAAGTTATAAAGCCGGAAGGGACATACTTGGTTTGGCTTGACTGCCGAAGCTTAAACATGGATGCCCTAAAACTAGAACAATTCATGCGGACCCTTGGAGGTGTCGCTCTTGATGACGGCCATATTTTCGGCCCCGAAGGAAGCGGATTCGAAAGAATCAACATTGCATGTCCAAGATCTTTATTAGAAGAAGGGCTTTACCGTATTGAGCAGGCAGTCAATTCGCTAACATAAAAAACAAAAAACTTACAAACCCTGTTTGACGTTCTTTACTATAAAAACAAAGCCCAGCTTAACTGGTCTTTATTGCTGGGCTAGACGAATTATCCTTGATATTTAAAGTGTCCCACATTCCCATTGATGCATGGCTCGGAACACCGCACACGATTGCATATTGACCAGTTTTGTTTGCAGTAAACGTGAAATCCTGATATACTCCTTTGGACGTTCCTAGACTAGGATTCGGTGTTGTTGCTCCAGCAAACGCAAGGGATGAAGTTGAAAAATTCATATCGGTGTGCCTTGAGAAAGGAACCACCATCGCAGAATGCGTCATTTGTCCGCTCGCATTACTAAAATGTATCGTAATCTTCCAACCTTGTGGCACATCAACCTCCATTTGGCCTTTACTATAGCCGTCAAAGTTCATGCCGCCATTTGACGAATCATAATTTGCGACAAGGGTTAAAATGACCGTCTTCTGCGCTTTATTTACGCTAAGCCATGTTTGCGAAG
>JAKADF010000292.1 GCA_021820805.1 Bacillota bacterium | reverse complement strand
AATCGTGACTAAGAACTTGATTGTCTGGAATACGGCTTACGAGAACCTTCCGAAATACTTCGACATCGAAAATACCTTTACCGACAAAAATAGCTTGACCAAATAAGTCTTGATAGGGATTCGACACAGCAAAAGCATAAGGGTCGATTCCAGGTTCGCTTGCCCAGAGTGCAGCGAAACGTGACCTTTGTGTGGATTCATAATTTACGCCAATCCGTGGTTGGAGAACACCATATCCCTCAATCACCCTTGTACCCGTTTCGTTTAGTTTAGGCCTGTTATATGGGAAATGGATGGTACCAGCCATACGGTTTACGACACCTATGGGGAGCACTGTATCATGATCGATTGTAAATACATATCGAACGTTCTTTAGAATATCCGTCTCGCCGAGCACGGTTCGAAAACTTGTTCCACTGTCTCCAGATAAGAACTCAACAAACTCTACCAATTTCCCGCGTTTGCGTTCCCACCCCATGTATATATTGTCAACAGAGTTGTAACGGCGAGAACGGTTAAACAGAAAAAATCGATGATATCCATACTTATCCTGCAACGCCTTAATCCGCATTGTCGCATGCGCGACCAACTGACCGTCAGCTGGCTGCTTCTTCGTTGGCGCGTCCGGGAAATCTGCCAATACCCCAAAATGAATATTATCCTGCCGATTCGCAAGATAGTGAACAAGCAGCCTGTCCATGACGTCGTCCACTTCTTCGATTGTCGACCAAATTATCGGCATGACAACCATTGTCCTCGCTTCTTCTGGCAGCCCCTTTGAAAAATCGTAGCGAAGAAGCGGCATGGGCCGGCAGCACATTCTGATAACAGAATGCAAAATTGTAATGACCCACTCACTTATAGGCAAAAGAAGCAGTACGAAAACCGCGATATAAGTAAGTGGGCGAATACCTGTACCAAGTGTCACCCATCTGCCAAAAATAAACACTAAACCGATAAATAAAATGACAGCACTCGATAAATACGCGGTCATCGGTCGGCTTCTTAGCGCCACTTCAGGCAAGCGGCGCGGACGCGTCACATGGCTAAGCGCTTTGTGCAGCTCTTTGATTCCAAACGGACTAAGCAAATAATGGGCTAGACACGCATCGTTTGACAATATATCCTCTGACTGACGCGGTTTTGCAAGATTTACGGCCGTATTTGCAACTAATGTTTCCGGTACGTTTAGTTGTTTTGCAATGTCTGCGACACGAGCACGCAGAATATCCCGGCTTTCAAAATCCAACTGCTGATATTCACTTACCGTGTCAGTAAGAAGAATCTGTTCAACATGCGAGATTTTCATAAACGTCAGCCGCCATGGTTGGCGTTCCAGGGCATGCAAGCTTTGCACTAGATTTCCGCATGTCACTTGAAGCTCTGCCTGAAGCTCATGCTCAAAAGAAACCATCTCTGCAAGACTTTGTTCACCGTTTTCCACATGAGCACTTAACCATGAGCGTACCATGCGGATATCTGGTTCCAATTCGCTCAAATGTTTGACGAAATGTACGACTTCTGCTGCACTAAGGGAATGCTTTTTCGTTTCCTCTTCTAACAATGCGCGAATCTTGTCATCCGTCATATTCTTTTTGCTGACACGCTCTAAAAGTGACGCAACATATCCGCAGATTTCATGCCTGTGCCGCACTTCACGCATCGCATCAGCAAGACGGCGAATCATGACAACACGCATTGCAACAGGAAGCGCCCAGCATTCAAGTATTTTTAAAACTGATACTTCCTGGTATGACTGTACGTATGCCTCAAATGAATGCACATCGTAACGTCCATCCGTATGCTCCAAATAATCATCACAAATTGCGTAAATACGCGGCATTCCACTCTTTTTTAATTTTGGCAGCTGATGCAAGGTTGTCCTTGGTAATTTTCGAACAACCTCCTGTGCCTGTGTCTCTAAAAATGCAATATGGTCGAGCAGCCAATCTTCTGCAGGCTGCATACACTGTGCCCGACTTTTTGTCAGCCGCTCTGCAAAATCGTGCAGACTGCTCATATCTGACCGAAAAGCTGGCCAAAAACGAGTGTTTAGTTGACCGATCGTACGCAGTTCGTTTGTTAAGGCAAATTCACGAGCATGAATTTGGAGTTGTTCGTTGTTGAGAATCATTCTGACCTCCACATATCAGCAATACATGAAAATATCCCCTTAATTTCGTCATTTTATGAGTCCATTTATTTCACTCATTTAGAACCAAATGAATAGTTGTAAAAGAACATGTCGCTCCCCTGGACGCTGTTCGTACCAAGGGAACTTCTGCGAGGAGGGATGAGCGTGCAACCTCTAAAACCCGATGACAAAGATACAAATCTTGAATCACAGGGACTCGACAGAGGCCTTTCCAATCGCCAAACCAGGATGCTTGCTATCGGAGGCGTTATTGGCGTTGGCTTATTTTACGGGGCATCCTTATCAGTAAAACTTGCAGGCCCAGGTGTTTTACTCGATTTCGTGCTCTGTGGACTCATCGTCGTTCTTGTCATGCGGGCGCTTGGTGAAATGACTGTCGAAGAGCCTAAAACGGGGTCTTTTAGTGTTTACGCTGCAAAATATCTCGGAAATAGAATAGGCTTTATTACTGCTGGAATGTGGTGGTTTTTCTGGGTGGCAACCGTCATGTCGGAGCTGGCAGCAATCGGAAAGCTGCTCGAATATTGGTTTCCTTCCTTGCCTGCATGGCTTCCAGGATTGGTCGCACTCGTTTTGTTCACACTATCCAACCTGTTAGTCGTCCGGGTATTTGGAGAATTAGAGTACTGGTTTGCCATCCTTAAGGTGCTTGCTGTTTCTGTTTTTATGATTTTTGGAGCACTTATCATCTTTACAGGTGTGTTTAATCATGGAGACGCTGTCGGTTTTTCAAACCTCTGGATCAACCATGGGTTTCTTCCGAACGGAATGCTAGGAGTTTTAATGGCGATTTCTCTAGTCGTTCAAGCATACAGCGGAGTCGAGACACTTGCCGTTGAAGCAGGGGAATCCAGCAATCCAAATGTTACAATGAAAACCGCCTTTCGCAGCGTGACTGCGCGTATTCTGATACTTTATATCGGCTCTATGTTTATTACGCTTTGCGCATTCCCATGGAATTACCTTATCAATCATTCAGGCAGTCCATATGTACTCTTATTCGCAAAAATCGGAATTCCAGTTGCAGCCGGAGTTGTAAACCTTATTATTATTCTATCTGGCCTGTCATCGTGCAATACAGGACTATATGGCGGAAGCCGAATGCTGTTTAGTCTCGCCAAAGATGAAAATTTTGTGCCTTCTATCGCCAAACTTAATCAAAACAAAGTCCCTTATCTCGCCGTTTGGATTACTGGAATTGCCATATCCATTGGTATTCTTATTACGTACCTTGCACCAAACAATGTATACGTCTGGATTACAAGTGCTTCAGCCTTCGCCTCGCTTTGGACTTGGGCAGTGATTCTCATATCCGAAATTGTTTTTCGAAAAAGGGCTAAAGAGCAAAACCAACCTTTGCGTTACCCAATGCCTTGGTGGCCGGTTACTCCAATAATCGGGATTATTCTACTCATAATTACATTTGTTGCGATTGCGACATCCCCGCTGACACGGATATCCGTGTTGTCTGGTCTGGCGTGGCTCGTTATTCTTTTCTTGTATCACGTCATCTCAAGTCGGAAAGGAACCCAAAAATAATTTAAACAGCAGAGCGGATACCCATCTCTGACGTGTCCGCTTTGCTCATTAAAATTTGCCTCATGTATGGGCACCTAAATAAATATCTTGTATTCGCGGATCCGCTTGTAACTGTGAACTCTTCCCACTAAGCACAATTCTTCCGCCTGCGAGCACATAAGCATAATCCGCCAATGACAAAGCCAAATTTACACTTTGTTCAACAAGTAAAATTGTGACACCTGATTCGTGTAAATCTGAAATGACACGTTTAATTTCCTCGATAACAATCGGAGCCAAACCGAGTGATGGCTCATCAAGCAAGAGCAGCTTAGGACTTGCCATTAACGCACGGCCAATTGCGAGCATCTGTTGCTCACCGCCAGAAAGTGTGCCTGCTTGTTGATTCGCCCTCTCCTTTAACCGAGGCAAAAACTCATAGACTTTATCAAGCTCTCGCAGAAAGACGGCACGCCCGCGACGCGTATGAAACCCGAGACGCAAATTATCACGTACGGATAGCTCTCTGAAAACCTGACGGCCTTCAGGAGAATGAATAACTCCCCTTTCAATGATTGACCAAACAGGCAAAGAATCGATTCGTTCACCAAACAATGTGATAGACCCTGACTTTGCCTGAACAATCCCCGAGATTGTCTTTAATGTCGTCGATTTTCCAGCACCGTTTGCGCCAAGAAGTGCAACAATTGCACCTTTCTCAACAGATAGTGACACATCATGAAGCGCTAATAGAGATCCATATCCACTCTTTACACCAATCATCTCAAGCATGTTCTGCTTCTCCCTTACCAAAATAAGCGGCTAAAACTTGAGTGTTCTTTTGAATTTCTGCAGGTGTCCCAAGTGCAATCAGTTTTCCCGAATCCAGAACGGCAACCTGTTTTGAGATTCGCATAACGAGCGGCACGTCGTGCTCCACCATAACAACAGTCGTACCAAACCGTTCGGGCAACATTGAAATGAAGCTCCCAAGGCTTTGTGTTTCCTCTTCATTCATACCCGCCGCAGGTTCATCAAGAAGTAAGAGTTTCGGCCTTGAAACAAGCGCTCTGCCAACATCTACACGTTTTTGGAGTCCATATGGCAGTTCAGTAGCCAGAGTATATGCGTACTTTGTCAGTTCAAGCTCGTCCATAACAGATGCAACACGGTCGCGAGCTTGCCGCTCAGCTTTACGCGCATAAACTAAGCCGACAGCTTGTCCGATAAAACTGCTGTGAATTGATACGTGCATTCCAAGAAGCAAGTGTTCATAGACGGTCATCTTTGGAAATAGTTCTGCATTTTGAAAGCTCCGCCCAATCCCAATTCGAGCGATTTCACTCGGACGAACCTGCAACAGATTTTTACCAAGAAAACGAATTGCACCAGTCTGTGGTGTATAGAAGCGCGACACACAGTTTAGTAATGTTGATTTTCCAGCACCATTTGGCCCAATCAGTGCAAATACAGACCCTTGTGGCACAGAAAAAGTTACATCCGTCAATGCCTTGAGTCCGGAAAACCGGAGTGT
>JAKADF010000291.1 GCA_021820805.1 Bacillota bacterium | reverse complement strand
GGCAACCCGGATGATTGTTATGGGTTTTATTGAACCATTTACCCGGGAACTGCCAATGGAATATGCCGTAGAAATGAACCGATTAATTAAGTTTGAAATGGTTGGCTCTGTTGGTTAATTGGAGTTTAGCTGCCTGCTTTCTGCGGGCGGCTAGTTTTCTTTGAGGTGATGATGGTGAGCTGGGTGAAGGTTGCACATGTCTCGGATGTTCCAATTGGTGGAATGATTCAAGTCGTAATAGAGGATGAACCAATTGCGTTATATCATCTTAAAGATGGCTTTCATGCTACGTCTGACGTGTGTACTCATGCTGGTGAGTCCCTAACTGAGGGTTCACTTCATGGTTGTATAGTTGCATGCCCAAAGCATGGTGGAAAATTTGATGTCACTACAGGAGAAGCAACTGCATTGCCCTGTGTTGTTTCGATTGAGAAATATAGTGTAGAAGTTCGCGAAGAGGGCATTTGGGTCGATTTTTAAGACCAATACGTGGCTTGCTTCGTTAACCATACTTGCATGAAGATAGCTGGAGGAATGGCCGTTGAAAGTCTCAAAGAAAACGGAATACGGTCTCCGAGCTATGGTTTCTATCGCAATGATGGCCGGTGTTGAACACCCTGTCTCATTGCCTTCAGTTGCCGAGTCCGAAGAAATACCTGAACAATTTCTAGATCAAATTGTTGCTAAGCTGCGAAAGGCTGATTTCGTTAAGAGTGTTCGCGGTGTAAATGGCGGCTATATGTTAAGCCGACCAGCTAGTGAAATTTCCATTGGTGCTTTGGTTCGCCTGCTTGAAGGTTCTTTGGCTCCAATTGGATGTGTTAGTCCTGAATTTCCGGACCCAGGCGAATTCTGCGGACGTTACCAGAAATGTCATACTAGGAATGTATGGCTACGTGTAATGGACGCGCTTACGATTGCGTTAGACTCAATAACTTTAGAAGATGTTATAAAGGATGAGATCCCGGTTACTAGTGAACTTAAAGTCTGAGATCGAAACCGTGCTTGTAGATCGTGTATAAAAGAAGCCGTAATGCGAATTTCAATTCTGTATTACGGCTTCTTTTATACTATTGTTATTATTCAAAGCCAATATCAAGCTTCTCTAATTGTTTAATTCTCTCCAGTGCATTATCTCTAATTCGACATGCTGAGATGTACTGGTCATAGATGTCTTGAATATCCTCATGTTTGTCCAAGACAGACAAATCTATAATAAGATGATTGTCCCCTGGGTCATAGGAGATATGCGAGCTCGGATTATAATTATTATCGCGCAAAGCGTTAAGAAGTTGCGAAAGATATTTGTTAGCAGCGAGCTGTGCATTACTCCAGTCGTCAGACCTATGTATCGTCATATCTGGTATCTTCCCTTCACTGTTTTCAGCATGGTCAATCACGTAAACCACGTCCAGCGTAGAATCCCCCAATTACCTTCAAGTATAATACGTTGCTCTTGGTTATGCCAGTTTATAACTATTGACAGATGATTGCCTAAACGATAAACTCACATTAAATGAATGAGTGTTCATTCATAGGAGGAGAGGCATCATCGCAAACAGACGGAATGACGCAAAATACGCAGCGATTCTTGAAGCTGCGATAGAAGTTATGTCAGAGTCTGGATACCATCATGCTCAGATTTCTCGCATTGCTAAAGCAGCCGGTGTTGCGGATGGAACCGTGTACCTCTATTTTAGAAATAAAGAGGATATTCTTATTTCGATTCTGAGACAAACTATCGGGCGAATTGTTGAGATATCTGAGGATGAATTACGTTATCTCAAAACGTCAGAAGAGAAACTTAAGGCAATTGTAAAGCTTTATTTTTCTGAACTTGGGTCACGGCAATCACTTGCAATGGTCACGCAAGTTCATTTGCGTCAGGTCGATGCAAATATCCGTCGGGTAATTGGAGAAATCATGAAACCGTTTTACAACATACTTGATAGAATTGTAGAGCAGGGTATCCAAGAAAATAAGTTCCGTTCTACTGTAAATCGCCGTATTGCTAGAAGGATGTTGTTTGGTACAATCGACGAGACAGTAACAGCTTGGGTCTTGACTGGCGGTAAGTATAACCTGAGTGCTTTAACTGAAGACGTTGTGGATGTTCTTTTGAATGGGTTATGTGCATCCCCGTTGTATGAAAAGGTTGAAGGGAGTGTATTAGATTGAATATATTGGTTCTTCTAAAACAGACTTTTGACACTGAAGAACGCGTAGTTGTTGAGAATGGGGTAATTAAAGAAGATGGCGTTAAATTTGTTATTAACCCTTATGATGAATACGCAGTTGAAGAGGCTATTCGTTTAAAAGAGGAATTTGGAGCAGACGTTACTGTTGTTTCGGCAGGCCCTGAAAGATGTGAAGAGGCATTACGAACAGCATTAGCTATGGGGGCCGACGAAGCAATTCTTGCTGATGATCCAGAATTGTTTGGCGATGAATTTACAACTGCGAAAGTCCTGGCTGCTATAGCAAAACAGAAGTCCTATGATTTGATTCTTGCTGGAAATCAGGCTGTTGATGATGGTTCAAGTCAGGTTGCAGTTCGTCTAGCAGAGGAATTAAACATACCGCATATTTCAACAATTACAAAGCTAGTAGTAGATGGTACCGAGGTTACTGGGTATCGTGATGCAGAAGGTGATGAAGAGATTGTAAAAGCTTCTCTGCCTGTTCTTGTAACAGCACAGCAAGGACTTAATGATCCTCGATATCCTTCACTAATTGGTATTCGAAAAGCAAACAAAAAACCTCTTGCACACATTACACTAAGTGATATTGGACTCACAAAATCTGATATTTCACCAAAGACAGAGTCAGTCGGCATTATTCCTCCGAAAGCGAAAGAGGCTGGGAAAATTTTATCTGGTGAATTATCTGAACAAGTTCAGGAACTGATTAATGCGTTACGGACAGTTGATAAAGTGATTAGCTGACAAAACAGATGGGAGGTGCCATTTCGTGGCAAATAAAGTCTTAGTTTTCGGGGATATAAGGCATGGTAAATTACGTAATGTTACGCTTGAAATGCTTGGAGCAGCGAATCGAATTTCGGGTGGCGGAGAAGTTGCTGTTTTGCTTGCAGGGCATCAAGTAGAAGGATTAGCAGAAGGCTTAGGCCAATCTGGGGCGGACAAGATATTTGTCATTGATGCACCAGAGCTGGAAAGATATACACCAAGTGCTTTTCGAAAGGCTTTTATGGAGGCCTACCGTACATTTGAGCCAAGCATTGTGTTGTTTGCTCAATCTGCAGTTGGTAAGGATTTAGCTCCTGTTGTTGCAATGCGGCTTGGTGCAGGTCAAGTTTCTGATATTGTAGCTGCGGAATTTATAGATGGAGAATTAATATTTACACGCCCTATCTATGCAGGCAAGGCGTATCAAAACGTAAAGGTTTCGGATGGTATTACAATTGCAACAGTGCGGCCAAATAATTTGGCACCTGTTGCGGGTGTAACAAAAGCTGGTGTGGTAGCAAAGCTGAATGTTTCATTTGAATCAGCTGACTTGTCTACTGTGGTAAAAGAGATTATTCAGAAGGCTGCAACAGGTGTCGATTTGACTGAAGCTAAAATTATTGTCTCAGGCGGACGTGGCGTTAAAGATGCCAAAGGGTTTGAGCCACTGCAAGAATTAGCAGATTTACTCGGGGGTGCAGTGGGCGCTTCACGTGGTGCTTGTGATGCAGGATATTGTGACTATTCGTTGCAAATCGGGCAGACAGGAAAGGTAGTAACACCGGATTTGTATATAGCATGTGGAATTTCTGGAGCTATACAGCATTTGGCAGGTATGTCAAACTCTAAAGTGATTGTTGCTATTAATAAAGATCCAGAAGCGCCTATTTTCCAAGTGGCTGACTATGGAATTGTAGGAGACCTTTTTGAAGTTGTTCCAATGATAACAGCAGAGTTAAAGAAAGTTCTAGCGTAAATTTCTAAATGAAAACAGCGCGCCAGAGAGGTGCGCTGTTTTTGTGTATTCCTTTTAGGATGTCAGTTATTTAGTGTACGAGTAAAGTGCTCATTATTTGAGTTACAGCGCCGCTGCTGTTCGGAAATGGAGGTTGATATTTAAATGTCTCGATACCAACGATAATGAGTGCGATTACGAATACGACGACCCACAGCTTCTTCATGTCGTGCCTCCTTGGTAATTTGAAGTCCCCGTTACGGTTTCGAAGACCATATGTATCACTATTCCCATTGTATCAAAATCCAAATACCAACGCATCTTAGTAGAGATTCGAAAACAGTCGTAAATCAGTTAGACATTTAATTAATGTTATAATGTCCTTGGTTATTCAGAATTTGAATTTTACAAAGTATTAACACAAAAGGAAGAGACTATGTTCAGAACATTGATGAAATCAAAGATACATCGTGCAACTGTGACAAGAACCAACTTAAATTATGTTGGCAGTATCACTATTGATGAAAAGCTTATTGAGGCAGCTGGAATTGTCGAAAACGAATTGGTTCAAATTGTCAATATCAGTACAGGCGGCAGATTTGATACTTACGTGATTCCAGGGGAAAGTGGATCGGGTTGTATTGAGTTAAATGGGGCCGCTGCTCGACTTGCCGAACCTGGTGACTTGGTAATTATCATGTCTTACGCTTTAATGAACGATGATGAAGTAAAGTCCCATAAACCTGTCGTTGTTATGGTGGATAGCGACAATAAGATCAGAGAACATATTGAAAATGAAGCTGTTTATAATCAATTGCTTAGAACGAAATAAGCGCGGGAGGATATTATGGGGAAACAAAAAAAGAAAAAGGTTATCGGTACAAACAGAGATGAGCCTCTCGATAAACCCGATTATGCGCTTGATACAATAAAAGAACCAAAAAAGCCTAAAAAGCCAACAGTTAAAGAAACTGATGTTTTTGTGGAAGAGCGGCTAAATCAAAAGGCTTTACGGGACCTGACGAAGATGAAGTAGCAACTATTAGCTGCAAAAGACGCCGAAACTGGAAAAAAAGATATACATAAAAAAAGAACAGTAAAAAAGTCTGCAAAAGATAAAATCTATATG
>JAKADF010000290.1 GCA_021820805.1 Bacillota bacterium | reverse complement strand
AATTTCCTCGTGAACAGATTGACAAACCTGAATATATTATTGTCTCTGGGAAAATTTTTGCTATGAAGTGGATTCGCCAATTTGTAGCTGATTTATTTGGCATAACTGTGCGCTTTGAAGAAATCATGGACGCATCCACAATCGGTGCGATAATACTTGCAGAATTTTCGAGTGGCGAAAAACTGTCCAGTGCAATGAAACAACATGTTCACGAGGAAATTCAAGTATCAGAACCTGACTTAATTCGCCATTCTAAATATATCGCTCAGTCTCAGGTGTACAATCAATTGCTTCAAGCTGTCCATTCTGTAAAAATTGACTGAAAAAGATATATCAGAGGCCGTTTGCGTTAGAACTACAAACGGCCTCATCTTGCAGGTCAAAACTGCCGATTACTTGATTACTACTCTTTTTCAACAGCATGACCGCCAAATTGGTTTCTTAGTGCGGCCACGATTTTTCCGTTGAATGTATCTTCTTCTTCTGACCGGTACCGCATCATGAGAGAAAGGCCAATAACCGGTGTTGGAACGCCCAAATCAAGGGCTTCTTCTACAGTCCATTTCCCTTCTCCTGAAGAATGAATGACCCCTTTAATTTTGTCGAGTTTTGGATCCTCTGAGAATGCCTTTTCTGCTAGTTCCATCAGCCATCCCCGAATAACAGAGCCATGGGACCAAACACGGGCTAACTTTTCATAGTCATAATCAAATTGGCTTTTGTCAAGAACCTCAAATCCTTCTCCAATAGCAGCCATCATGCCATATTCTATCCCGTTGTGAACCATCTTCGAGAAATGTCCGCTTCCTGAGCGCCCCGTGTAGAGATAACCATTTTCAACGGCAGTATCACGAAACAATGGTTCTATTGTCTTAAAGACATCCGCATCTCCGCCAATCATATAACAAGCGCCGTGCCTTGCACCTTCCATACCGCCAGAAGTACCGACATCAAAGAAGTAGATACCTGAATCCTGTAGACTTTTTGCTCTGCGCAGTGAATCTTTGTAATGCGAGTTTCCTGCTTCAATGATAATGTCGCCCTTGCTTAACATAGGAACAATCTCATTCAAAATGGTGTCAACAATCTTCCCTTGCGGAACCATCAACCACACAATTCGAGGGGACGTAAGCTCAGACACTAAATTTGAAAGCGAGTCTGTACCTTTAGCCCCTTCGGACACAATCCTTTTCACAGAATCAGGGCTCACGTCATACGCTATAATTTCATGGCCATGCTCCAGAATATTTAAGCCTAAATTGTATCCCATTTTTCCAAGCCCAACCAAGCCAAGTTTCATATCCGTCAGTCCTTTTCTATGTATGTCTCATACAGAGTATTATATTTAAACCGCCCACCAACTACTCATCATTCCCAAAAGTGACTACAAAATCAAATTGAATGATATTGAATGGGCAATTTAGGAATATGGCACGATATCGTGTACCATAATTCAACTTAGCCACCGATATTGTATTGAATCGGTGCCACAAATCTTGTATACTCCTACGGGTTACAAAAGGAGATGTTTTAACAGCATGCTCATCGTAGGAATCGCAGGTGGAACGGGTTCAGGCAAAACCACGGTTGCAAAATCCATTGTTGATACACTTGGTGACGACCATGTCACTTTACTGTCACAGGATGCTTATTACAAAGATCATAAAGATTTATCACTTGAAGAAAGGCAAAATCTGAACTACGACCACCCTGATTCATTTGACAACAATCTTCTGCAAAAACACCTAATAATGCTCCGTCAGCACCAAAGCGTTGAGGTTCCTGTCTACGATTTTTCAATTCATAGACGTGCACCGCAAACTTTATTTGTACCATATAAGCCTGTTATTGTCCTTGAAGGAATTCATGTCCTTGTTGACTCAATTATTCGCCAAGAACTAGACATCAAGGTTTATGTAGATACTGACCCAGATGTACGCGTACTGCGACGCGTGATACGCGATATTGAAGAACGAGGCAGAACACTAGAATCTGTCTGTAACCAGTACATCGGAACCGTAAAACCTATGCACGATGCTTTTATAGAGCCTTCTAAACGGTATGCCGATCTGATTATCCCAGAAGGCGGCGAGAATAAAATTGCCATCAGCCTACTTACGACACAGATTTCTCAATTTCTCTCAGACCACTTTGAACGGCTAAACTCTTGAACAAATGGTTCCATCGAAAATATGGTAACCTTACAAAGAATACACTAGATGCAAAGGAGGTTCCAAATTGAGCATTCTCTTTTATATATTAACGATTCTCATTGCGAACGTTGTAACGTCTGCATTTCACCCTTTTCATTTACTCTGGTTCCTTATCCCATATGGAACGCTGCTCATCGGTCTTACTCTTCTGTCCAGGAATTACGTTCAAGTTCGATATGGCAGAAAGGCCGTTTATATAACAATTATTATTGCACTTATATTGTCAGCAATCGCTTCTCACCTTCTCGGCGATACAATAGCTGTTACAATCGCATCTGCTATCTCGTTCGCCATTTCGGAAACATCCGATACAGAAGTCTTTACACGACTTCGAAAATCTATGTACATTCGTGTTCTTTCTGGCGGTACGGTCGGAGGAATTCTCGACAGCATTATCTTTGTCGTGATTGGCCTCTCACCGATTGGAGCTGGATTTGTGCCATGGCCTGCAATTCCAATGGCAATCGCTGGTCAGTTATTAGTTAAGGTTATCATGCAAGCCATTGGCGGAATTGTCGTTGCTAAGACAATACGTGTGGCAACGGTTTAACGCAATCTGAATCTCAAGATTAGCCCCGATTTGGCTGGCTAATCTTGAGATTCACTCGTTATTGCATCTAATGCTACTTCCATCATTTGATTAAATGTGGTTTGACGTTCCTCAGACGTAGTCGCTTCACCAGTCACAAGATGGTCACTCACAGTCAGAACAGACAAAGCCTTTACATCAAACTTTGCTGCAAGGGTATAGAGAGCCGCCGATTCCATTTCCACGGCAAGTGTTCCATATGACGTTAAGAGTGGAACGATACCCTCGTTGTCATTATAGAATACGTCGCTTGTATACACACTGCCGACATGAACCTTCATACCTTTGTCTTTCGCCGCCAAGTAAGCCTTTTGCAGCAATTCGAAATTTGCTGTCGGCGCATAATCAATTCCGCCAAATCGATTCTTGTTAATTGCAGAGTCAGTCGATGCGCTCATGGCGAGTATCACATCTCGAACATGTATCTGTTCCTGAAAAGCGCCGCACGTTCCAACACGGATTAATTGTTTCACTCCATAACTTTGGATTAACTCGTGTGTATAAATTGATATGGATGGAATCCCCATCCCTGTACCTTGGACAGAAATACGTTCGCCTTTATAAGAACCCGTAAATCCTAGCATCCCGCGAACCTGATTGTAACAGTATGTATTTGTCAAAAAAGTCTTAGCTATGTATTCTGCTCGTAATGGATCTCCCGGCAGCAATATTTTATCTGCGATTTCATTTTCCTTTGCACTAATATGAATACTCATATCGTCCAACCCCCTGCATCAATAAATTACTCGAAATACCATTATATATTACATTTCACACCGTGTTGAACACCCGATTGAAAGATGATTTGCATTATCAGTGTTCCTAATCTGCACAAACTTATCAATAACCTGTTGACGCAAAAGTGATGTGTTGTTATTCTTGTTAAGTCATGTTTTAGTTCAGAAAAAAACCAAAAAAGCTTGGGTTGTATGACTGGCGGAAACGTGGATAACCACGAGGGAGTACAACTCGAAACCAAGCCGACCGCCTGGGCATTCGTCTTACAAGGATGAAGCACAGGCTTTTTTGTGTTGCAGGAGGGGATATTGTGAAAGAATTGCTCAAAGGGAAACCAATCGCAAATTCTCTGGAAGCTGAAATCAAACAAAAAGTTTCCGATTTTCGCTGCCGCGGCACAATCATTAAAATGGTTACTATCCTTGTCGACGGTGACAAAGCGTCCAAGGTTTACGCGAACGAAAAACGTAAAATTGCAGAACGGCTTGAAATTAAAAATGAACTCCGCCTGTTCCAAAGTCATGTATCTGAATATGAGCTTATCAAATATATCCATACTTTAAATGAGGACAAGACCGTCCATGGCATTATGCTTGAACTGCCCTTGCCAAAACACATTTCGTCCGATTCCGTGATATCAGCCATTAATCCTCTGAAGGATATCGATGGCCTAACACAAAGCAACCAAATGGCAAACTTAACTGGCACACCTGGTATTTACCCAGCTACCCCTCAGGCGTGTGTAAATCTTCTTGAACACTACGGATACTCACTCCAAGGGAAGCATGTTGTTCTCGTTGGCTGCGGAAAAACGGTAGGCATGCCGCTTCTTCACCTCTTGATTCGAAAAGGTGCAACTGTTACAGCATGCCATGCTGGAACAAAAGATCTTCGTGCCCATGTCCGTGGTGCAGACATCCTTTTCACTGCAGTCGGTAAAGCTAACTTGATTACAAAAGATATGGTGCATAAAGACCTCATTGTGATAGACGCAGGAATACACCAAACTGCCACAAAGGAAATTGTCGGCGATACCTCCAAAGAAGCTGCAGAACTCGTTGCTGCAATTTCTCCAACTCCGGGCGGTGTCGGTATAATTACATCCATGCAATTGTTTAAAAATCTTACAAGTGCACTAGAATTACAGCTTGCGAGTCGACAACCAATTACGGTGTAATGGTATCATGATGATACCATGATTCGGTGAGGAGACTTGATAGTAGATGGAAATGATGGACGCAAACGAAATTATTGAATTTATCCGTTCCAGCGAAAAGAAAACCCCTGTCAAGGTTTATGTAAAAGGAAATCTTCAATCAATCGATTACGGATCTAGCATTCGTTCATTTGTAAATGATAAAACTGGCGTTTTGTTTGGAGAATGGAAGGATATTGAGCTAATTCTCACAGCTAACAAGGCGAATATTGAAGACTTTATAATCGAGAGTGACAGAAGAAATTCTGCTATTCCGATGCTTGATACAAAAAACATTCACGCCCGTATTGAACCAGGTGCCATCATCCGTGACCAGGTTACCATCGGCAACAATGCAGTTATTATGATGAACGCAACGATTAACATTGGTGCAGTAATTGGCGAGGGCACAATGATTGATATGAATGCCGTTGTCGGGGGAAGAGGCACCATCGGAAAGAATTGCCACATTGGTGATC
>JAKADF010000289.1 GCA_021820805.1 Bacillota bacterium | reverse complement strand
CAATTCAAAGCAAGAACCAGAAACTTGGTGAAATTCTGCGCGGGATGGGGCGCGTAATGGTTGCCTTCTCCGGTGGGGTGGATAGTGCTCTATTACTCAAACGTGCAGAGCAAGAACTGGGTGACCAGGTATTGGCTGTTATCGTAGCATCAGAAACCTTTAGAAAGCAAGAATTTGAGTCTGCAGTAAAGCTTGCGGAAGACTTAGGAGTAAATGTTTATAAAACAGAGATTCACGAACTGGAAAACCCTGATTTTGTAGCGAATACTCCAGAAAGTTGGTACCACTGCAAAGCTATGCTGTATTCTCATTTGAGAAGCCTGGCTGACAAACTTGGTTACCAATATGTACTAGACGGAATGATTGTAGATGATGTCAGCGATTATAGGCCAGGTTTAAAAGCACGAGATGAGCAAGGTATTCGCAGTCCATTACAAGAAGTGGGATTCTTCAAACAAGAAGTTCGCTCATTGGCAGAAGAAATCGGCCTGCCGGTATGGAATAAACCAGCATCCTGTAATTTATCCTCCCGGATACCATACGGAACAAAGATTGATAAACTAAAGATTCAACAAGTAGACGAAGCTGAACGCTTCCTTATGAGCATAGGATTTGGCGTGGTTCGTGTACGTCACCATGGCAAGGTTGCCCGTATAGAGGTTACACCTGAAGATATTACGCGTGTACTCGAAAATCGAGACAATATCTATCAGAAGTTTTCAGAGATTGGCTTTAATTACGTTTCGTTAGACCTGCGCGGCTACCGAACGGGCAGCATGAATGAAGTATTAACCATGAACGCAAGTGAAACGAAACAAGCAGCTAATGCTTAAATAAATTTGCAAGCTTAATATATATAGAAAAGACATGCAGGCTGGAAATCTATTACTGGATGAAGGCCTGCAGAATCTTTGAATCCGGTTACAGCATACTTTGATTCATTCAATTTTCCCTAGTGTTTTAGTGTTTATCACTGTTACATACTTTTTTAGAAAGTGTGGGGGGATACGTATGCAGCCACAGATTCAAGGAACAGAAGCAGTAGTCAAAAAAGTTCGCGGCAAAATCCGCTGGACAGTAATTATATTTTTACTTCTCGGCGGTATCATTAACTATTTGGATAGGACAAACCTTTCAATTGCAGCTCCAGAAATGATTAAACAATTGCATTTAAACAACGCAGACATTGGACTAATGGGTACAGTGTTTTCGTGGACGTATGCAGTGATGCAGTTGCCTGCAGGATGGCTAATCGATAGGTTTGGAGCCAAGAAAATATATTCCATTGCAGTACTGTGGTGGAGTGTTTCAACGTTTTTTACAGGCTCATGCAGTAAGATGGGTTCTTTCTTGACGTGGAGAACACTGCTTGGGATTGGTGAGGCACCGTGTTTCCCAACATCCGCTAAACTTACAGCAACCTGGTTTCCGAAAAAAGAAAGAAGTTTCGCAACAGGAGTATGGGATTCATCATCGAAATGGGGTCCTGCTCTTGCACCGCCTATTCTTGTTTCAGTCATGATTGCCTATGGCTGGCGTGCTCTCTTCTATGCAACAGGTATTATCGGGGTTATTTTTATCATTTTCTTTATGATTTTTTATCGTAATCCTGATAAAAGCCGCAAACTTACTCAAGAAGAGCTCGAATATATTCAAGCAGACGGCGGCGGGGAAGAAGAAAATATAAAAACTTCAACCATTTCGTGGGGTGCACTTTTTAAACACCGCACGATGTGGGGAATGATTCTCGGGTTTTTCTGTACGATTTGGATGTGGAACATATTCTTGAACTTTTTACCGCTGTACTTGCTTAAGGCTCACCATGTGAAACTTGCGAGCCTAGGTATCTATGCAAGCATTCCGTGGATTGGCGGTATTATCGGCGACATCTATTTGGGTGGATATATGGCCAAAAAGATGGTAGATAAAGGAATTGCAAGTTCTTTAGTTTCAAAGCGAATATTGATTGTAATCTACGCGATTTTGGCAGGAATTTCATGTATTATTATTCCTTTTGTCCAAAATCTCGGTTTAACAATTGTTTTAATGACACTGGCCCTTGCCTTTATTTCGGCAATTACTGGTAATGCTTGGGCAATGCCCGGGGATGTTTGCCCTCAATCAATGGTAGCTTCTGTAGGTGCAATACAGAATTTTGGCGGGTATTTCGGAGGTGCATTCTCACCTCTCGTAGCTGGTATCATTGCAGATAGTACTGGCTCGTATTCGATGGCATTCATTTCTGGAGGAATAATCGCGGCATTAACGGCTGTGTTTTATTGGTTTATGGTTAAAAAACCGATGCATGAATAAATTCTTTAATAATAAACAGCATGCAAGCCTGATGTGTAGTGGGACGATTCATTGTATTCCACTACACACAGTCTTTTACGTGCCAAATAAAAGGAGCGAGTGAGAATAGATAAGTATAAAGTCATTGTAACTGGCAGAGTTTTACCTTCAGTAATAGACGCCCTTAAAGAACAATGTGATTTACGGATATGGGACAAGAATGACCCTATTCCACGCGATGTACTCTACGATTGGGTGACGGATGCAGATGGGATTTTTTGCTCAGGCAAGACTCAAGTGGATGACGAACTTCTTTCATATGCGTCTAAGGCTCGTGTAATCGTTCAGGCATCAGTTGGTTATGACAATATCGATATTGAGGCGTGCACAAAGCACCGCATTCCATTTGGTAATACACCCGGTGTTTTAGTGGAAGCCACTGCAGACCTTGCTTTTGGGATACTTCTAAGTGCAGCTCGTCGGATCCATGAAGGATGGGTACAAGTCAAAACTGGGCAGTGGGTAAACAACTACGAAATACCATTTGGCAATGATTTGTATGGAAAAAAGTTAGGCATTGTAGGCATGGGAAGTATCGGCGCTGCCGTCGCACGGCGTGCACAGGCAAGCGGTATGCAAGTTATATATCACAATAGAAGAGCTAGACAAGATGATTCGCTCATTGGTGCAACATATTCTTCATTGAATGACTTGATTGAGCAATCCGATTTTATAGTTGTTCTCGTCCCATTATCAGCCGAGACTCACGGAATGTTTGGCAAGGCACAATTTTCTCGTATGAAACAAACAGCATACTTTATTAATGCCGCACGTGGTCCAATTGTTGATACGGATGCGCTGTACGATGCACTAAGAAATAATCGAATTACTTATGCGGCACTTGATGTGACAGATCCTGAACCGATTTCTCCAAATCATCCTTTACTGAAACTAAATAATATTTTAATTACGCCGCATATCGGCAGTGCAACGCACGAAACACGAAATCGTATGGGGCTCTTGGCAGCAGAGAATCTGCTCTCTGGTCTTGCCTTTAAACAATTAAAAACATGCGTCAATCCATCTGTAAATTATAATGAAAGTTAAAAGGGTCGATATTTCGCGTAAGCTCATGGCAGCGTTTTCGCAGAAAACGTGGAAGGAGAAAAAATAAAATGAGTGTGATAAGCGAGTTAGTGGATTCAGTTCCTATTCCAAGAATGGCATTAATTGCGCAAAAGTTCCAAGATCCGTGCATTGCGGATTTAGGAGAAGCAGTTAAATCGGCTTTTGAAAAAGAAAACGAAAAAATTTCTTGGCCAGAGGGCGGGGAAATTGCCGTTATTGTCGGAAGCCGCGGAATTGCGCGAATCGATGAAGTCACAAAACATGTAGTAGAGAACTTAAAAAGCAAGGGGTTTTCTCCTTTCATTGTTCCAGGAATGGGCAGCCACGGCGGTGCAACAGGTCCTGGACAGAAGGAAGTTTTGGAAAGCCTTGGCGTCACTGAAGAGAAAATGGGAGTCCCGATTCGCGCTTCGATGGAAGTTGTCCAAGTTGGTGAATTGCCAAATGGTCTGCCGGTGTATATTGACCATTACGCCTATGCAGCTGACGGTATCGTATTAATTAACCGTGTAAAGCCGCATACGGCATTTCGCGGTAAGTACGAGAGCGGCATAGTAAAGATGATGGCAATTGGTGTCGGTAAGCAAAAGGGTGCAGAGTCTTGCCATAAGCTTGGATTCGGGAAAATGGCAGAGCACATTGTCCAGATTGCAGATGTTGTCATGAAGACTGGCAAGATTTTATGCGGTGTTGCAATTGTCGAGAACGCGTACGATCACGTTCAACGTATTGAAGTTTTGCCTACAAGTGAAATATTTGCTCGTGAACCAGCTCTTCTTGAATTAGCTAAAGCATCTATGCCCCGCATCCTTGTTGATGATATTGACGTCCTCATAGTTGATGAGATTGGTAAGGACATCAGCGGAGATGGTATGGATCCGAATATTACTGGGCGATATCCAACTCCATATGCAACGGGCGGACCAAATGTAACCAAAATTGTTGTACTAGGATTAACGGAACGCACGCATGGAAATGCAAATGGTCTAGGTGTGGCAGATACGGCTACAAAACGTGTATTGGATATGGTAGATTTTGATAAAACTTATCCAAATGCCTTGACATCGACTGTTATGACACCAGTAAAAATGCCAATGATACTCGATACCGATAAACGTGCAGTTCAGGCTGCAATTAAGACATGCAATATATTAAGAGATGAAGACGCTAGGGTTGTTCACATCCGGACAACTTTGGCTATGAATTATATTCGTGTTTCTGAATCACTGTTGCCACTGTTATCTCAAAGAGACGATGTAACTATTTTAAGTGAACCAGAAGACTTCCCATTTGATACTGCTGGTCGATTCGACCATGCGTCATGTTGGCAGAAAACAAAATAGATATACAAATTAAGGGAATAGAAGGTAAACTTCCACGGTTTGATTAAGAAATTTATTAAGTCATTCAATTTCAAGCTTTTTTGCTTAAATGATAGAAGGACGTCTCTGTTTGGTTGATACTAGACTAATCAAACATTGGAGACGTCTTTTTGACTTTCAGGACTTTCAAAAACATACCTCAACTTGACGGATATTTAAATCTAATCCCACGTATATTTGAACTGATTCCATTGAATGAATTGTGAAATTTAGCAGAAAGTGAATCGTCGTGCAGGCAGGATTCTACCCTATCAACCAATGTGAGGTGGTTGAAATGCGTTTGAAGGATAAAGTAGCTGTTATTACAGGTGCTGCGAACGGCATCGGGCAAGCTGCCGCGATTCAGTTTGCAAAGGAAGGCGCAAAAATCGTTGTAGTCGATGTTCGAAACGGAAACGAAACGCTGGGTCAAATAGACCGTACTGGTTCTGAAGG
>JAKADF010000288.1 GCA_021820805.1 Bacillota bacterium | reverse complement strand
GACCATTCAGTTGCAACTTGTTCAACTGTGCGAAGAACGCCTCCACATTCTCCCGCAATCGTAACCGCCATTCCCCAATCTGGGCCAGGTATGCCTCCAATTGAGTTTGCTTTTACAACGGCATGGACAACATGCCTCTCAGGGTTTGTGAATACATGAATATTTCGGTCACACGATCCGTCACTGGAATAGATACCTGTATCGAGATTCCACCCCCCTGTAATTCGAATCATTGTTTCATATCCATATCCATTTAAGAAACGTGCCCCAACATCCCTTAGTTCTTCTACCTTACATTCTCGAGAATTCGAATCTAGATAGATATCAATTATTTGTTTTGAAAGGCCATTCGGTCCATACCACGGGTTATCCAAATGTCCAAGATAAATTTTGAAGTGAGCATACAAACCTGATGTTTGTACAACTACACGCTCTAATTCAAAATCTCCGGTACGAAAGATATGGTTTTTTGGGTAATCCACCAGCGAATATTTTTTATCATTCTTACAATCCACAATCGAAATGCACTTATTCCGGTTTGGCGAGCCAGCATACCGCTCATATACAACCTTCGGCATTTCAACAACAGATTGATTCCGTATGCATTCAGCGAGCCGAACGTACTGCGCATGAGCCCAAACGAGTGGCGTAGCACTAAAGTTTCCAGAATCCCTTGAGAGCCCCTTATCAAGTCTTGTGATGTCATCCCAAATTTGCTCTGGTAACATCCATCCCTCGCTGGCTGCTTTCGCAAGTGTTTGCAGCAATTGTGTTGGTCCAAACAGGTGAGTCGGTGATAATGTCTTATTTGATATCATCCAAGCAATTTCATATTCTCCACGTTCACCCGAGAGCAAAGGCCACGGTCTTCCTATACCCGTACCGTCATATGAATCTCCATTTTGATGTTCACCATACCCATCATACGTGTACCGTTTCCAGACAGGTCCATAGCCAGCATCATAACGAATCGTATCGTCTATGACGGATAATGAGTGAACGATAAACGGATCATCAGCAGTCCGAATTCCAAGCCTGACAAGTTCCAAAAATCCAGCATCTACAATTTCCGTTTTATCTCTCCATCCGCCTCCGTTCTTGATGGAGATATTGCCGCCGTCATTCGGGTCATCCGATGGATTAACACGGATGTAATATGGTGCATGCGACAACTTCCCATTTGTCGTAACAAGCCAGTTTTCAATTTGTTGTTCCCATGCGTCCGCCGTTTGTTGATAGATGTCTTTGGAACGATAATCCCCCGCCTGCTCTGCCATATGTGCAGCAACAACTAGTGCTGCTATTTCTGCAGCTAACGTTGACGGCGAGTATCCGGGATTTTCCTCCCACCGCTCTTGTTCTGTCACGGGGCCATGAGCGACTAAGTAATCAGCAGCCGGTTTTACTAAAGATTGATACCTGCCCTCTCCTCCTAACTGATAAGCAATTAGAATCGGAAGAGCAGTCTCGTCTAATTGGCACCCCTGCCAGAATGGTGTTCCATCTGGCCATGCGTTTTGAGGGAACGATCCGTCCTTCAATTGCAAAACTTCATCTAAATATGAGAGAATTCGATTTGCTGTATGCTCATCGCCTGCAACTGCAAAGGCGGTGGCAGTTTGGCACAGATCTCGCGGCCACACAAGATGATACCCGCCAAGCCGTCCATCAAAGTTGAAGTCTGGCTCCCACGGTGTGGCCAAAGATGCTACGACTGCACCTGGACGTAACTTATCCTCATGTGCTTTCATCGTCATTAGAGATGCCATGTACTGTACCCTGTCCGCACAACCTGGAGGATTAAATGCTCGAAGATAATCGCGCCACCCCGCAACATATTCCAGAGCTACGGCCGCAAATGACTGTGTTAGCGCTTTCTTTACTGTTCGCTCAGCATAATCAACCGTTTCACCAAATCCGAGGCACACTGTCCATTCTCTGTATTCTTCGCACCCATTTATATCAGTTTCAAATAATGCTGACATCCATACTTTTCCTGGACCGGCCTGCTCCTTTGAGCCAACTTCATGACATCGGATATCATCGCTCTTTCCACATTGTCCCTTTACAAATCGTGTTTTGCCATCACACCCTGCGGCAAATGCATGTTTTGTATCATGCGCGGTTAGATAAGTAACCCCTTCCGCAACACGTAACTCTACGACGTCATCCATGGGAGTTCCAGAGACAGCTGGGTCAATCACGATGCCAATTTTGTAACCTCTAGCGCTTTCCGTAAATGGGCGAAACTGAACATGAACCATAAGCGCATGTGCAGACGGATCTGTGACATAGGTTTTTATGAGCTGGTAATCCCCATTTTTTGCAGTATTGATTTGCTGGTAAACTAATCCATCTTGATAAAGAAGTTTGGTTTCGTGAACCATATCTTTTCGTTCAAAATCCATGACAGTTCCATCATCTGTAACAAAAAACTCAAGGGCTAATAAATTGGGTGTAGCCACATCAGGGTAAAAAACTTCTGTAAGGATCCCTGCCGAAAGTGTATACCATACGTTTGATAAACTAGGTCCAGACATCGGATCGTAATAAGCAGTCCCAACACCATTTTTCGGCCCAGTCGCCCATTTCGTACCCTCAATTTTGGTCACTGGATAATAACTCGCACGCGAGAGGGGGGTATGCTTCATTCGCTGCATGAATCTCACCTCGCGTATTAGACTTTTTCTGTTTAATCATAGGTATTCATACAGGCATTTTGGTGTGAAGAATGGCCCCGCAACAAAAAAGCATTCAAGTGAGGCACAGAGTCTCACTTGAATGCTTTTTAAGTGTTGCTTTGGTTATTGAGGTACGGACGGTCTATCCTCAGGCGAGTTCAATCTTTGCTCGTTTTGCAACTTCTTCTGATTTTAGATTATACAAAGCATCAAACAACGCAGCTTGGAAAGTTCCAGGCCCTTTCGCATTTTCAGCTGCAATTTCACCTGCTACATTGTAACAAGTGATACAAGCTGCTGCAGCATCGGCATATGCAAAAAGCGGTGCATTACGATCTACAACAGCTGTAAATGCACCAAGGAGCGCAGTTAACATACAACCTGAACCTGTTATTTCAGCCAGAAGAGGATGACCATTTCGAAGAACGAGAATTCTCTCGCCATCTGTTATGTAATCCTCTTGCCCGGTAACAACGACAACCGTGTGATGCGTTTTAGCAAAATCAAGAATCGCAGATTTAAGGTTTGGTGAAATTTCTCCTGCATCAACACCTTTTACTGTCCCGCCGGCTCCAAGCAGTGCTCCAATTTCTCCTCCGTTACCACGCAAGATCGTAAGCTTCAACTGAGTTACGACTTCATCCGCAGTTTGATTACGGTAGGGCGTTGCGCCAACACCAACGGGATCGAATATTACAGGAACACCTGCAGCATTTGCCGATTTGCCTGCGATAAGCATCGACTCCACAACCCTGTCATCAAGTGTTCCCATGTTGAGCGACAGCGCACCAGCAATCTTTGCCATATCCGCTACTTCTTCCTTTGCATACGCCATGACCGGCGATGCTCCAATGGAAAGAAGTGCGTTTGCTGCAATATTCGTTACAACTAGATTTGTAATATTGTGGACAAGCGGCCGCTGTGAACGAACCTTCTCAAGCCAACTATTAAAATCAATTTCATATGACACTTCTAGTCCATCTCCTCTTCTATCTCGTCCTATATTCAGTGTATATTGTACGTGACCAATACGACAATCTTTTTGAACAGGAGGCTGTTCCATGCATGTCTTAGCTCTGCTAGGAAGCACTCGAAAGCCGAGCAATACCGAAGGATTAACAGACATTGTACTTAAGGATATCCCCCATGAAAAAATCTACTTAGCAGATAAAGAAATTCACGAAATCGTAGACATGAGGCATCATCCAGATGGGTTTTCCCCCGTCGATGACGATAATATCGATATTACAAACAGCGTTTTAAAAAGCGACATTCTCATCTTTTCAACTCCAGTTTACTGGTACGGCATGTCTGGAGTTATGAAAAATTGGATTGACCGTTGGTCACAAACTCTGCGTGATCCGCAAATTCCATTTAAATCTTCCATGCAGCAAAAAACGGCGTATGTGATTCTTGTTGGTGGGGACAATCCTAGAATTAAGGGACTACCCTTGATTTTACAATTTCAATATATTTTCGATTTTATGAACATGACATTTGGCGGCTATATCATTGGTGAAGCAAATACTCCTGGTGAAATTCTTGCAGACAAAATCGCCGTTGAAGACGCACAAAATATGAATCAGAAAATCCGTTTATCAATCACGAAAACTGGTGTATGATGAAACCTTGCCGACCAAGTATTGGGTATTGGCCAGGTTTTGAAAGGGTGTATATTTATATGACTACAAACAATCAAGTCAGCAAAAAATTTGCTAAGGAATCCCGTGCGACAAAAATAAGTATCGTTTTACCGCCAGATACCAACCACCACGGCACAATGTTTGGCGGTAAGCTTATGGCCCAAATAGATGATGTAGCAACTATTTCCGCAACGAGGCATTCACGTCGTCCTGTCGTTACTGCGTCAACAGACTCCGTTGACTTCATGCAACCAGTTAAGCTTGGCGATTCTGTCTGTCTACAATCATTTGTAACATGGGCAGGTAAAACCTCTATGGAAGTTTTCGTGAAGATTATCGCCGAAAACTTACTGACAGGTGAGCGCAAAGTTTGTACAACAGCATTTTTAACTTTTGTTGCACTCGACGAGGACGGAAAACCCACTCCTGTTCCGAAAGTCGTACCAGAATCCGAGCTCGAAGTTCAACTCTATGAAACTGCATCCGACCGAATGGAAGTCCGCAAGAAACGCAGAAACGACCAGGCAGAACTAATTAAGTACATAGATACGAAAATGAGTTGGCAATAAGGTCACTTATGTAAAAGGGCCCGCAAGGTGTGGATAGTTTAAGGTTTGGAGCCCACCTGCGGGTTGGGAGAGTCGCGCAAGTTAGTGTAAGGCTGAGACTCATGGCAGAACGGAGTGGGCCTTTGTAATGCAGCGGATCGCGACGGACTCGGTCGGGGGGAGGCTATCTCAGGGTCGGGCGGATTAACTGCCGGAACATACTCTATTCCCCCGGCCGACCGCTTCCCCCCAACCTCAGCCAGTTAACTACCAAAACACACTCTAACCCCGCAGCCGACCACAGCCCTCTCTCCCACAGCCAGACTCCCGCCTCCCCCGTCCCCGATCGCCGAACGCGTTCAAGAATTT
>JAKADF010000287.1 GCA_021820805.1 Bacillota bacterium | reverse complement strand
AGTCATTCGGTCAATTTCATCACCGAACAACTCAACCCGAATGGCATGCTCACCCCGTGAAGCTGGGAATATTTCAACAACGTCACCACGTACACGAAATGTGCCGCGCGTAAAATTGATGTCATTGCGCTCATATTGCATATCCACCAAACGGTGCAAAATGCTGTCCCTGCTTCTTGTACCGCCAACACGCAGTGATATAACGTGATCGGCATATTCTTTAGGACTACCTAAGCCATAGATAGCAGACACACTGGCGACAACAATAACATCATTTCTCTCAAGCAAGGATGCTGTTGCCGAGTGACGCAATTTATCAATTTCATCATTGATCTTCGCATCTTTTTCAATAAAGGTATCCGTCGATGGAATGTACGCTTCTGGTTGATAATAGTCGTAGTAACTTACAAAATACTCAACAGCATTATGCGGGAAAAACTCGCGAAACTCTGCCGCTAACTGGGCAGCAAGCGTCTTATTATGAGCAATAATTAATGTTGGTCTGTTTAACTCTGCAATGACATTCGCCATTGTGAACGTTTTTCCCGATCCGGTAACACCAAGCAGGGTCTGGTGACGCAAACCCTTCCCTGCACCAGCAACTAAACCTTTGATTGCTTCAGGCTGATCGCCCTGTGGTTTATATGGCGAAACGAGTTGGAAACGAGCGAGTTCTGTTGTCAAACCAGCCACCCCCTATCATGAAACCATACTATTTTAGCTTATCATGACACAGCACAAAAAGGGAACATTCGTTCCCTTCTAGATCATGTATATTCTTTTATCAGTATACACAACAGGAGCGCTCCTGCACACGTAGGCAAACTCTATATCTATTTCACGAGCGATGTTAGTGCTTGCGGTGCCGATGCTGCGTATGTACCAGGGCTGAGACCAACGCGTAAAATAACGATGTTCACTCGCCGATTAGCCTGCCTGTCAACAGCATTGTCATTTGGTTTTAAGTTGTGGTACTGACCATAGCCAACACCCGACAGACGGCCCGGTGCAACGCCGTTACTTGCAATAAACCGCACCACTCCAATAGCTCTTGCGGCGGACAACTCCCAGTTAGACGGGAACATCTGTGTATTAATCGGCTGGTCATCCGTATAACCTTCAATCACAATTGGGTTTGGCAACTGTCGAAAAAATGGTATCAGCCCTTGGAGCAATTTCTCTGCACCAGGTTTAATTGAAGCTTGTCCAGTATCAAATAACACGACATCTTTTAGAGTAATTTGTACACCCCGTTGCTCATTAACAATCGTTACGTTTCCTTCCAGATTGTGCTGATCTATATACTGCTTTACGCTCTGGTAAAGATTATCTAAAGTTTGGTTATCCTTTATATTTGCGCTTTGTGCCTTAGTCCCTTGATTCTGTGCATTTGCTGCATCGAGCAGAGAAGTACTGCCCAGATGATCGAGCGGAATCTTGTCAGACTTTTTTAAAGCGGCAGACAGTGACTGTGACAGCGACGCAAATTTAACCTCATTGATGCTCGACATCGCGTACATGATGATGAAGAAAATTAATAAAAGCGTAATCAAATCCGAATACGTAATAAGCCAGCGTTCCTCGTTTTGTCTGGATTCAGGTTTGCGCCGTCTCGGCATTTAGGTCACCAGCTTTATTGCGAGATTTTTCTTCTCTTTCGTCAGGCGATAGGAAAGCCTTTAACTTCTGGCCAAGTATTGTTGGGTTTTCGCCTGCTTGTATCGAGAGAACTCCTTCTACCATAATCTCGCGAGTCAACTGTTCATCCCGGTGGCGATGTTTCAATTTATTCGCGATTGGAAACCAAAGCACATTCGCGCTCGCAACACCGTATAACGTTGCTGTAAATGCTGTAGCGATTTCTGGTCCTAACTTACCAATATCCTGCAGATTGCTGAGCACATGAATAAGCCCCATCACTGTTCCGATAATCCCCATTGTTGGAGCAAATCCCCCGGCAATTTCAAACAAACGGGCCGCATCTTCATGACGTTCATCAATGAATGATAGTTCTGTTTCCATCATGTTCTTTACAGACTCTGGATCAACGCCATCTACAACAAGCCTGAGACCACTTTTCAAGAATTCATCAGAAAACTCTTCGATTTTATCTTCAAGTGCAAGGATTCCTTCTCTGCGCGCAACCGTAGCAAGCTGAACCAATTGCCCTATAAGTTCCTGCGGTTCTTGCACCTTTCTAAAAAAAACAATTTTGAGATATTTACCGATGCGAATAAAACGCTTCATCGAGGTTGAAGCAAGTGTTGCACCAATCGTCCCGCCAAATACGATTAGAGCGGCAGGCCCCTGCAAAAGCGCATGGATAGTGCCTCCGTCAGCCGTAAATCCGACTATAAGCCCTAAAAAGGCAATGATAATTCCAATTAGCGTTGCTAGATCCATCTCCACTCCCCCTTTATGCAAAGCTATTTTTATTTAGCTTCATGATACTGGCGGTGATGCATCATGACTCGATTCCGATATAATCAGTGTTTGGGACGGATACTCATTCGAAGGCTTTAGCTGTAAATACAATGTCTGTAAAAGACCAATCGGACGTTTATGGTAGAGCGGTGCATTCAGACTTTCTGATACTAGGATGGTTCCTAACTGATGGCGCTCCCCCTCATAAACCGGCTTCCCTACGATTCGAATTTCTCCTCGCGAATCTACTACCCGCAGCTTCGCATAAGCCGGATTTTGATCGAGTGCAAAGTGTAAATCATACTCACTGTGAACAGGCACTTGGTTCACATGAGTTATAATTTCACCCATTTTCAGCCCTATTTGTTCAGCCACAGATCCTGGCATAGTATACAGCACCGCAACACCGTCTTCATTCGGCTGACAGATTGGCTGGCGTTTTAACTCTGACCGCTTTACATACCAAATGTGAAGCTCAGGAATTACTACCGCAATTACAGAAGCCGATACTGAAATAAGAAGCGAATTTACATTTGTATGGTTAATAAGAGCAACGAGTCCTGTGAGTAATACTGCACACAGTCCACTATGGAATACAATCTGCGAAGCCACCCGTTTTGGTGTCATTGTCGATACAACGCCATGCCATCCAAGAACGGCCGGCATTGCAGCAAGTGAAACAGTTCCAATTATCGCAAGCCAATTGAAATGATTAAATATGGAAGGGAGGTTCATCTGGCCAGGAATAAATACACCAAATGGAACAATGAATGACCACTGAATGACCATGGCCCCCAATTTACGTCCTCGCTTGCTTGCAACAAGCGCTGGTGCAGCTCCACGGTCACGACTCCACGCAACAAGCAGAAGTTGTGCTAGAAAAAGAAGAGCCAAAATCTGTAACCAACTATCTAGATGCGTAAGAGCAAGATAGTGCCAGTCTTTTGCTAAAAATGGCACATTCATCGAAGGAAACTTATGTGCTGCTGCAGCAAAAACGACAAATACCGAGGCTGCATAAATCGTACTTGCAAAGCGAAGACGAATCAGGCCAAGCAAAATTGATATACCGCCAACGATAAATAATTCGCCGACTCGAACCTCAATATGTAAAATAAGTGCAAGCAACGTAAGGACGAGCCCGACACAAATCGCCTTAGCATACCGAATAACTTGAGGCACAACAACCCGAGTGAGCCGAACGCCAAAAAAGCGGCGCTCAGCACGGGTATTCCGAACGAGATCCCAAATGATAATAATTGTTCCAATATACAATACAGGATTCATGAACAACGTAAGGAACGCGTGCGGAACCATCTGTAAGATTTGCTGCCAAGCGAACCCAAGCATGTTCATTCAACCCTTCTATGAAAAATTGCCGTTAATGTTGTCCAAATACTGTTTTGGACCCACCTATTTAGTAGTCGGTTCGACACAAGTCGCAAAATGTCCTGCCATTTGTCGTTTTATGACAGCCAAATCTTATTTTAACGCTAAAACAGCCAGCTCTTCTGCCTTTGCAAGTTGGTTATCCGACGCACTTGGACCCGCTGAATTCTGCAAGGGAACGACATTTGTAGGTTCAATACCAACATGGTGAATCCATTTGCCATCTGCTGTGAGCCATTTCGCCACAGTGTACTTTAATTCACTTCCATCCGCATATCCCGCTGTTTCCTGCACTGTTCCTTTACCAAACGATTTCTCGCCAACCAGCGGAGCATGAACGTCGTCATGCAGCGCACTTGCCAATACTTCTGCAGCACTTGCTGTATTTCCGTTAATAAGTACGACAATCGGTAATTTTGCACCCGGACCTTTTGACTTATAAACTGTTGTCTTCCCGCTTCTATCAACAGTCGACAACACCTTATCCCCGGAAGGTATAAGTAAATTTGCAATTTGAATCGCCTGATCTAGATATCCGCCTGGATTATTTCTCAAGTCGATAATAAGCGATTTGGCACCTTCAGCATGTAAAGAGGTATATCCTTTTTGAACTTCCCCGCCTGTTTTCGCGCCAACAACCGTAATATTCATATACCCAATATGTTGGTTAAGCATTTTGGTATAGACCGTCGGAATTATCACTTCATCACGTTTCACTTTTACAACTGTTTCTTTTTTATCCGTTAAAGGATGCTCAACCGTCAGAGAAACATAAGTTCCTTTGGGGCCGGCAATCAGCTTCCTGATATTATCGAAACCCATTCCATCAATTGATTTTCCATTTACGGCGAGAAGCAAATCCCCAACTTTAAGGCCTGCCTTATCTGCAGGTGTTCCAGGAAAAACTGTATGAATGACGTACCTTTTTCCTTGCTGTGCAATCTCTACGCCGATTCCAACCATTGAACTCGACAAAGTGCTTTGAAATTGCTTTGCATCTTCTGGTGTGAAGTAATCTGTAAACGGATCTCCAATTGATTTAACCATCCCGGAAACAGCACCATTTAACAGCGTACTCTGCGGAATCTTTTCATAATACTTTGTTGACAGCAATTGATAGGCCGAAAAAAACTTTCGAAAACTTGGCTGCGTAAGGCCAAGTCCAACTGGAAAGCCCGCTAACCACAGTCCTCCAAAAGTGAAAACCACACCAAGTCCGATGCCTGAAAATAAGTATCCCAGGCGAACGGACCATGGCTTGTCACGCTTCATTCCACCATATCCTATCTTGCTTTTATATTTTGAAGAATCGGCGAATCGACATTAATCCACCCCAAATGCCGAGGATTATGCCAATACCAAACATAACCACTGCAAGCTTGCCTGCAATACTAAGACTTGCTACAAGCGGGAAACTCATACCCAAGAAC
>JAKADF010000286.1 GCA_021820805.1 Bacillota bacterium | reverse complement strand
TCGATTCCAATACTTCAGAAACGACGCGAATTGCGTAGGGAAATTCTTCCGGAGAAGGAATAACCGCATCAAGCGCACGCTCACCGAGGGCACCGTGACCAATATCTCTTCTGCTTGGCGCGCGTAAAGGCCTTGCTTCCCCAACACTAAACGGCGGGAAATTGTAATGGTGCATATATCTATTGGAAGCTTCCACTTCCAGCCCATCAAGAATCTGCTCATCCCCCATAGCGCCAAGGGTACATACAGACAAGGCTTGCGTCTGACCACGTGTAAATAATCCACTGCCATGCGTACGCGGCAAAACGCCAACTTCACATGAGATTGGCCGAATTTCATCCAGTTTTCGACCATCCGGACGAATTCCTTCTTTCAAAATGGCCCTTCTTACTTCTTCCTTCAAAATATCATGAAGTATTTCTCGAATCTGTGCCTCTGCTTCCGGGTAACTTTCCGATAGATGGTCAACAACCTCGTCGTTTACTTCCTGTATTGCGCTTTCACGCGAAAGCTTGTCCGGATTGCGAACGGCAACTTTTACCCGGTCCCCGACATACTCGCGGACCGCTGCATTCAACTGTTCATCAATCTTATGAAGTGCAACTTCACGCTTAGGAGTACCAACCATCGCGGCGAACTTTTCGATTTCAGCACATATTTTCTTAATTGCGTCATGACCAAACATAACCGCTTCTAAAATAACATCTTCAGGAACTTCATTTGCTCCTGCTTCAACCATTACGATTGCATCTTTTGAACCAGAAAGTACTAAATGAAGGTCACTTGCTGATGCTTGAGCCACCGTCGGATTTAATACAAACTCGCCATCAATCAATCCAACGATAACTCCCGCTATCGGGCCGTTAAACGGAATATCAGAGACACTTAGAGATGCTGAAGTTCCAATCATTGCCGTAATTTCAGGCGCACAATCTTGATCAACAGACATAACAATATCGACTACTTGCACATCATTTCGAAACCCTTCTGGAAAAAGGGGACGAATTGGGCGATCAATCAGGCGTGATGCAAGAATCGCCTTCTCACTTGGACGCCCTTCACGTTTAATAAATCCGCCCGGGATTTTTCCAACCGCATACAACCTCTCTTCGTAATTCACGGTAAGAGGAAAGAAATCGAGATCTTTTGGTTCTTTTGATGCGGTAACAGTACACATAATGACCGTTTCTCCATAAGTCGCTAAAACGGCTCCACTTGCCTGTTTGGCCAGCCTTCCTGTTTCAAGAACAAACGGCCTGCCAGCTAAAGTAAATTCATGCCTTATTACCATGCGAGTAGAAAATCCTCCTCACTCTGTGAGCTATGTTCACATTCTGCATATGTATAGTGTTTCCTGCAATTCGTATTACAAGCCTATCCAAAAGCCTGATTTATGTTAAAGAAGCGGGCCTAAGCCCGCTTCTACTATCTACGCAAACCTAATGATTGAATAAGTTCGCGATATCGGTTGACATCCTTTTTACGCAGATAGTTTAAAAGGCTCCTGCGGTGCCCAATCATCTTCATTAAGCCACGACGGGAGTGGTGGTCATGCTTATGCTGACGAAAATGCTCTGTCAGATAACTAATTCTTTCAGATAAAATCGCAATCTGAACTTCTGGCGACCCAGTGTCTGACTCATGTGTTTTGTATTTCTCAACAATCTCTTTCTTCTTTTCATTTGTAAGCACGAAGGTATTCCTCCTAAATTTTTGTCTGATTCGCTGAATCGAAGATACCGTCAGGAGGCGGCGTGTATCCGCGATGCAGGTCTTTTTATCAGGTGCCTGGTGACACTCGATATATAGTAACACATTTCCGTTCAATTCGCCAATTCGTGCCTAATCAACAATTACATTACACCGTTCAATCCTAAAACGCTGCGTGCAAACTCACAGTCTTTATGAATCTGTTCTTTTAATTCAGCAACACCTGGGAATTTTTGTTCATCGCGAATCCTGCGTAAAAAAGACAAACGTAGCGTTTTCCCATATAAATCGCCACGAAACCCAAGTAAATGAGCTTCAACCCTTGTTGTTCGACCATTTACAGTAGGTCGTCGGCCGACATTAACAACTCCGAACCAGTTTTGTCCACGATTCCCGTGTTCCTCAACAACCTCAACTGCAACCGCATAGACGCCAATCTTTGGCAGTACATACTCATCAATATTTCCTAAATTGGCGGTTGGGAAACCAATTGTTCGTCCAAGTTTATCTCCATTAATAACTTGCCCTGAAATGCTGTACGCCCGGCCAAGCAACGCCTCCGCAGCTTCAACACGCCCTGCATTTAAATGAGAACGAATTTGCGATGAACTTACTTTTATTCCATTTTCTTCTATTTGTTTTACTATGGTGACAGGCACACCCATACGGGAACACAAATCAGTTAAGACTGAAACATCTGCTTTTCCACCTTGGCCAAACCTAAAGTCAGCACCAACAACCACTCGTTTCAGATGAAGACTATGTAAATGTTCAAATACAAACGTTTCTGCCGTCGTCTTTGCATATTCGGTTGAAAAATGAATCAAATAAAGCCTGTCTACCCCATATTGTGCAAGGAGGCGTTGTTTATCCGAAAGCGGAGTCAACACACGCTTATATTCTTCTTTTTTAGCTAACACATATACCGGATGCGGTGTAAAAGACATTACTGACAACAAACCTGTACCTAATTCACTTTTTGCAGCATCTATGATTGCTTGATGACCAATGTGCACGCCATCGAACTTACCAATCGCCAAAACCTGTTGGTTTGGCGACTCTGGAGGCAAACCAGTTACATCAATTATCTCCATCTGATGACCTTCTCTCCAGTAATACCTTGCGAGGCTTAACCTTCCGCCCGTCATGATGAACCATACAGTCAACAATCATTGCAACTTCATTATTTTTGACAATCATATATGTTCCTTCATCGAACGATTCTGTGATGATAATTGACTGGCCATTTACCAATTGCATTATCTGTTTTGATGATACGGGCAAGGTTGGTATATGAGTTAACCCCTGCAAAGGATTCATGAGAAATTTAAATGGATCAGCCGTATCTTGAAATTTTTCAAATTCAACAGCGTTTTCCACCGAAAGCATACCTGACTCAATTCTCCGCAGACTTCCCATATGTGCAGGCAAATTAAGATATAAACCAACGTCACGACAAATTGACCTAATATAGGTACCCTTTGAACAGACAATTTTAAAATCGGCTTCTGCTTTTTCTCCTATTGTTTGAAGATTACTTAATGTAAAATGCCGAATATAAATCTGTCTAGTTGGAGCCTCGAACTCCTCACCGATTCTAGCCAGCTCGTAAGCACGTTTTCCATTTATATGTACGGCGGAATACTTCGGAACGGTCTGTGCAATTTCCCCTGTAAAAATTTCGCTCACTTTATTTAGCTTTTCCAGTGTTAAACCGGACACAGGTTTTATCTCGATGGTTTTTCCATATGCGTCGTCCGTTTCCGTCGATTCACCAAATATAATTTTACCTATGTACGTCTTTTCGTCCGCTGTCATGTATTCCAACAGCCGTGTAGCATAACCGACGCATACAACCAACAGCCCGGATGCTCCTGGGTCAAGCGTTCCAGCATGTCCCACACGCCTTATACCAAGTTTTCTCCGTATACCCGCCACAATGTCATGGGAGGTCGGACCGATTGGCTTGTCTATCAAAAGTAGCCCGCTCATTGCTGTCAAAATCAAATTCCCTCCATCAATGCGAAACGAACTTTTGACTCCACTTGGGCCATGGCCTCATCAAGCTTAGCAGCAATTGTACAACCAGCAGCTCGGATATGGCCTCCGCCGCCAAATTCTTGTGCGATTTTTGACACATCCATCAAACGTTTTGACCGTAATGAAACTTTTATCTGACCATTTGGCGTTTCCCTAAATAAAGCTCCTACCTCGACCGTATCAATGCTTCTAGCAAAGCCAACCAACCCTTCCGCATCGTCGTCATTGGCATTTGCAGAATCAAGCATTTGTCTAGTAACGTAAAGAGATGCATACAACCCATCATCAGACACTTGCAGATTGGCTAGTGCTGACGGTAGAAGATGCATCTGCTGTGCAGTACGTGACTCTAAAGCAGGTTCGGCTATGTCATATGGTCTCACACCAGAAGCAAGAAGTTCTGCCGCAATCTGATGTGTTTCCCGTGTGGTATTTGGATATGCAAATCCTCCGGTATCAGTCAAGATTCCAGTATATAGCGATTTAGCAAGTCCATCCGTAAATGATACGCCGAGATATTTTGCAAGGTGAAAGACAAGTTCGCAGGTCGCAGAAGCCTTTTCGTCCACATAATGAACAGCGCCATATCTCGGATTGGTTAGATGGTGATCAATATTTACAACCAACGCATCATTGGACAGCGCTCCATTTACAACTGCAAACCTGGCGATATCGGCACAATCAAGCGCGATCACGTTAGAAAACATTCCTTGATGCTCTTGCGTAATTTGAGTTACTTGATTATATAAGGGCAAAAAGGAAAACCGATGCGGTATGGGTTCTGCCAACAAAACAGTCCAGGATTTTTTAAGCTCTGTCAGGATATGCGCCATTGCCAGCGAACTGCCAATGGCGTCTCCATCCGGACGCTCGTGCGTGACAATCAGCCAGCTGTCCACGTCCAATATTGATTTAGCAACCTGTATTAAACTTTCCATTTGTCTCGGACTAGGCAGAGAAGAGCGCACCCTTTTCTCCTCCTTACTCCAAATCATTATTCTCATTCGCCCTGCTATCCAGGCGACGCAAGACGGTTTCAATATGTGCACTGTATTCACTAGACTCATCTAGTTTAAAAGATAATTCCGGCGAAATACGCAGACGAAGCCGTCTTCCAACCTCGCCCCGTATGAACCCAGAAGCTCTTGTGAGTGCAGCCATTGTCGACTTCTTTTCTTCTGCATTCCCAAACACACTGACAAATACTTTTGCGTGCTGCAAATCACCTGCAACTTCAACGCGAGTAATTGTGGCAAACCCAATACCAGGATCTTTAATTTCGGATCGCATAAGTTCTGAAATTTCTTTACGCATTTGTTCAGCAACGCGTTCTTGACGGATTCGAGCCATTTGTAATTCCCCCTGTCATGAACAGTAAACAGCTTTGGCTCTTATTGTGCCTTTAAAGCTTCCATCTTAAAGGCCTCAATCACGTCGCCAACCTTAATGTCATTATATTTTTCAAGGGTAATACCACACTCAAATCCAGTCGCG
>JAKADF010000285.1 GCA_021820805.1 Bacillota bacterium | reverse complement strand
CTGTGCGATTCTCTGAGCGATCTGTTCACGTGAAAGTGCCATTCGTCTGATCTCCTGAGTAGCCTGAATCTTTTGCCTGAATTAGGCCGGGCGCACGCAGCGTTTTTCAATTCGCTTTTCGTATTTTTCACCCACGACGACGCGTTGTACATAGATTCCAGGAGTGTGAATGAAGTTCGGGTCGAGTTCACCCGGTTCTACCAGTTCCTCAACCTCGACGATGGTTATTTTTCCGGCCATTGCCATCATCGGATTAAAGTTTCTTGCAGTCTCTCGGTAAATTACATTGCCAAGGCGATCCGCTTTCCACCCCTTAATCAGCGCGTAATCCCCGGGTATTCCTTGTTCAAGAACATACGTCCGTCCACCAAAATCCCTGGTTTCCTTGCCGTCCGCGATTACAGTGCCCACTCCCGTTGGTGTATAGAATGCTGCAATTCCAGCACCTGCAGCACGAATACGTTCTGCAAGTGTACCCTGCGGGACCAATTCAACTTGCAGCTCACCGCTTAAAAATTGACGCTCAAACGTTTTGTTTTCACCAACGTATGAAGAGACCATTTTATAAATTTGCTTGTTCTGCAAAAGCAGCCCTAATCCCCAATCATCCACGCCGCAATTGTTGCTGACACAAGTCAATTTTTTGGTTTGTTGCTTCCGTAATGCTTCTATTAAATTTTCTGGGATGCCAACTAATCCAAAACCACCGACTAACAAAGTGGCCCCGTCCGGAATATCTTTTATCGCTTCCTCTGCAGATGAAAATACTTTGTTCATATCCTTGCCTTCCTTCCAACCCCATAAATTACCGAAAGCGGTTACTTGCGAACCAAATCTATATATCTAGGCCATTACGATAAAGTATCTTAAGCAAAACCCATGCCAAGTTCGATACAATAATGACTATCTAGTACAAAGCTACAAAACGATAAAAGCCCTAAAATAAAAAAATCCGGAATTCTGGAACAATGTCCAAAAATCCGAACTACAAATTCATTATAGGGTCATTTTTTAAGTATCTATTTTTAAGTCTTCAATCTTTTGATACAAAGTTGATTTACTGACATCTAACATCTTTGCGGCCTGGATTCGGTTTCCATTTGTCGCTGCTAACGCCCTTATAATAGCTACTTTTTCAGCCATCCGAACACTTTCTTTTAAAGTACAAATCTCATTTTGTTGCTGATTCGTCGAAATTGGAATAGAAACATGCTCTGCCTTCATCGTATCGCCATCCATGTAATAAAGAGACCGTTCTAACACATTTCTCAACTGCCTTATGTTTCCAGGCCATGAATAACCACTCAATACGTTCCAGGCGCCATCTTCAATGTGTTTCACCGACAATCCTGTAGAATCTTGAAGCTCATCAAGAAATTTATAAACGAGAAGCGGAAGATCATCCAACCGTTCACGTAAAGGAGGAATACTAACGTTCACGACATTTAAACGATAAAACAAGTCCTCGCGAAACTTCTTTTTTTCAACAAGATCTTGCAGATGTTGATTGGTTGACGATATTACACGGACATCAACAGATACTGGCCGAGTTCCACCAATTCGCTCGACTTCTTTCTCTTGAAGAACCCGCAACAATTTTGCTTGCAAGGAAAGCGGCATGTCTCCGATTTCATCTAGCAGAATTGTACCATGATGCGCGAGTTCAAATTTACCCTTTTTGCCCTTACGGGCAGCTCCAGTAAAAGCGCCTTCCTCGTAACCAAACAGCTCAGATTCCAACAAGCTATCTGGAATTGCTGCGCAATTGATTCGGACGAAAGGACCTAGCGATCTTTGGCTCGCAGCGTGTATCGCATGCGCAAACAGTTCCTTCCCAGTTCCACTTTCCCCCGTAATCAGGACAGTGGTATCACTCTTCGAAACCTTCTCTGCAAAATGTTTTACAGCCTGAAATGCTTGGCTTTCACCAATAATTTGTTCAAAAGTATACATTGCGCACAATTTATGGCGAAATTGACTGCGAAGCTCTTCTTTATATGTATCTACTTCTTGTCTAAGCCGGTCTACAGTTGAAGCCAATGCATACAACTGGCGAACATCCTGAAACATGACGGTGCCGATTACAGCAACAACTTTACCTTCACTAAAAATTGGAATGCGATTTGCAATCATATCCCGGCCATGAATGCGATGCACGGACGCAATTTCTGCCTCGCCTGTTTTTGCCACAATATGCATGCGCGTATTTTCAATGATTTCTGTTACGTGCCGCCCGACAGCATTATGAACATTTAAAAACTCTTCATACGTTTTATTCATATAAACAATGATGCCATCACCATTCACCACAACTATACACTCATATGTATGCTCCAATGCTTCATACAGAATATCTCCAAAGCCGGCAACATTAACCACGTTTCCATCTGCCTTCCCAGCGTCATCAGGCGGGTGAGGCCCAAGTGATGTTAACGCTTATACAAAAGAATAAGAATCAAAGATGCAAACAAAAACCCGCCTCATTAAATTTTCGACATAGTTAAGAATACCCTAAATGCGAAAATTCAAAAAGGCGGATCGAATGAAACTAGACATTCCCCATATCAAATACTATTACTGAAGCCTATGCTGCATCTGTAACCGTCTCTAGTGATTTCCTTGTAGCGCGAACGGTCGTTGAAATAAAGATTAGACAGGCAAGTGTTGTGACACCCATTAAAAAGAACCCGCCCTTGAATCCAAAGCTAGCATTTGCCCAAAGTGCAATTGCTGGTGCCATTGCACCACCCAAATGACCTACACCATCACAAATTGCAAGCCCAGAGCTACGCGCGCGAGTTGGAAAATGTTCTGCTGTGATAACATATCCAAGAATCGACAGCACAGCAATAGTTACTGTAAATAAGAATCCGCAAATGATTACAGTCACGAACGTTGGGAATGCACCCATGATAAACATTGAAATACTACCAATGATACCAGTCACAATAACGGACGTCTTTCTTTCAAACCTATCTCCATACAGCCATACAAAGAGTGCGCCGGCAACAAATCCTAATCCTGAAATTGCCGAAAATCCAATGCTTCCTGCTAGCCCAAACCCGCCTTTGACCAGGAACGTTGGTGCTAACCCCAAATATGCATAATCTCCGATGTACCAAAGTAGGAAATAGGAAACAAGTACTAAAGTACGCCATAGATAAGGAGGACGTAATAATTCTAAAATTGGAAACCCTTTTGGTTTTGCTTCTGATGGAATTGCAATCAGTGCTGGAAGCGGTTTTCCATTTAATTTTTGTAGAGCGCATTTCTCTGCTTTTTCAACAATCTGTTCGCATTCTTCTACACGGTTATGAATCAAAAGCCAACGTGGCGATTCAATCAAATCTTTTGACATAAATAGTATGGTTAGTCCACCAAGCCCGCCAAAGAACAGAAGTGCTCTCCAGCCCCAACTAAACTCAGGAACTACAGCGAGTGCGATAAACGGCGCTGCTGCAAGTCCGGCAAATGCAAATAGATTTGTCAGTCCTGTAAACCTGCCACGAAATGCAGCAGGTGAGATTTCTCCCATGTAGGTAGATACCTGTACAATCATAGTTCCAATTCCCATACCAACGATAAAGCGCCAGGCAACCAACCAAATGAGATTTGGGCTAAATGCGGTAGCAATAGAGCCTATTGTGTAAAGCAAGATACCAATAATAAGGCTCGTCCTTCTACCCCAATAATCACTGATAACGCTTACAATCATGGCACCAACAATGTATCCAAACAAACTAAAGGTAATTGCTTGTGAAACTGCAGACAATGACGCATGAAACTGCGACTGAATGACCGGAATACCATATGCAACATTCGTAATATCAAAGAATGAGAAGAAATAGCCAAGCCCAAGCATGATTAATAATTTATAACTGTATGGCCAAACTGGAATTCTTTCCAATCTGGACAGCGGGTTTATCGCCATATTATGACCTCCTCCATTGGTGTGAAACAATTTTTTCTGAAAAGCGAGCCTGCTGCCTTACTAATTTGTACCCCCCAGTTCCTGTCTCTATTGTTTTATTGGTTGGACAATTCATATTTTTAGCAATATCTGTGCCATTGAATAGAGTCAGCGCCTTTTTCTTTATAACAGCGACGTACAAGACAATACCGCATATAAAACTCCTGAAAAAAGTCCAGATTTCTGGACTAATTCCGGAATTTTAGACTGAATCTAGGCTTCGGCATCAAGGATTTGTGTATGAAGAGGATGATAAAGAATCATTGATTGACTCAGGCAATCTTCGATGTGGGCTTTTGTGGGATAAAGCGACAATTGGAGTACAAATCTGCCCGGTATGAGACTACCCTGGTTTAGAGCAAGGAGGCCTTATTTGAATTGCTTTGACGGAATTTACGTTTTCCTGAAGGTGAATGATTTACAAGATAGATGCCAATCACGATTGAAACAAGTCCAATCACGAGTGATATATTGACAGGTTCGTGTAACCAGACCGCTGATACGATAACAGATAGAAGTGGAACAAAAAATGTCCAGGCTGCAACTTTACTAACCTCTCCGAGATGAACAAGTTGCAGATATGTTATCCATGATAACGTTGTTCCGATGAGAATCGTATAAGTCAAACTAAACGCTAACTCACCTGTGAAGTGAATTTGCGAAAATGACTCTGTAAAGGAACCAATGGCAGTTAGTACAATACCCCCAAAGGTGAACGGAATAGCAACAAGCCATAGCGGATCTGCCTGACCTTGAATATGCTTCCAGTAGACGGTGCCGAGTGCCCAGGACAAAGCAGACAGGATACTAAGTATAATACCGACAATGGAAATATGGCCTTCAATCCCTTTAATGCTGATAGATGCTACACCGATGAATCCGAGAATGAGACCAATCACTTTCTGGAGGTTCAATGAATCACCGAGCCATAACCATGCCAATATTGCTACCAGAATAGGCTGCAGATAAACGAGCACAGATTGTAAACCGGAAGGCAAATGGTTAAGCGCGATGGTTTGCAGCCCGTAGAAAAGAATCACATTAAAAATGGATGAAATGAGATAAACAGGCCACAGTTCTTTGATGTTCATTTTTCCTGAGTAAAAGGGGGCCAGAAAAAAGAGCACAAGTCCGGCAAGCCCTGTCCGAAGTCCGGAATACAAGATTGGCGGGCAGTCGTATAAGCCGACTTTTAAAATAGGCCATGTGAATCCCCACATCAAAATAAGGGCGATTGTATAAATCACGATTCGATTACCCTTTGTCTGCATTTCTTGTACCC
>JAKADF010000284.1 GCA_021820805.1 Bacillota bacterium | reverse complement strand
TTATAAACTATCCAGCAACGCTCATTGCCGTTCCGACAACTGCAGGCACCGGTTCTGAAGTTTCTGCCGTGGCGTCCATTGCAGATAGTGAGACGGGATTAAAAATGTCGATAAGACACACAATATTACGTCCAAAGGTGGCTGTACTTGACCCTTCTTTACTCAGTTCGGTTCCGAGACGTATTGCGGTTATCACATCGCTTGATGCATTAACGCACAATATTGAATCGTTTTGCTCGCTTCAAGCGACGCACATGAGTAGGGCATTGTCTTATTACGGGATTTCATTAATTTCAAAAAATATTCGTCCATTTGTCTTTAATTCAAGAAATGTGGAGGCAGCCTCCGCGATGCTTCAAGCTTCAGCACTTGGAGGTATGGCGTTCAGCATTGCAGGGACGGGTAATGTTCACTGCATTGCCAAAGCATTAGCCTCGGAATTCAAAATGGAGCATGGTATGGCATGTGCTATCGCACTGCCTCTGGTTGTACGTTTCAATTTGCTAGCGGATCCAGCAAGCTATCGCTCAGTATCTGTTGCTTTGGGTGTAGATATCCTTGGCTTAAATGACCTGGATGCAGCATTAGAAGGGGCAAATGTGCTAGAACGATTAAACCAAGACCTGGGGATTCCGAGTAAACTCGTCGATTATGGGGTGAGCATGGACCATATTGAAAAACTTGCTTCATTAGCTTCTGGGCTTGGATACGAAAAGTGGAACCCTAGAAAAACCACTTTAGCAGACTTTCGTAACTTGTTTCGGGAGCTGGTGATTTAATGATTACATTTACAATTAAACCACTGAATATTAGCAACTTTTTGAATTTTGAAAAGTCCCTGTTTATGCTTCATAAACATTATGGGACAAAAGTGACAGCACCTTGCGTAGTATGGCTCTTGGATGACGGGCATGAATTGACTGTTGTCGATACTGGCCCTTCGAACCCGGAGATTGCACTTCGCTATCATGGCTATCAAATGGAACAAAATCAAACACTCACTGAGCAACTTCATGAACTTGGAATAAACACTAACGATATTCAAAACGTGATTCTCACACATTTGCATTGGGATCATGCTTCGAATATGGACGTGTTCCCCAACGCGACATTTTATGTGCAACGTCGGGAATTAGAGTATGCGGTGAACCCCTTGAGAGTGAATAGGGCGGCTTATGATATCGGAAGAGACATAACACCACCGTGGGTGCAGTATATCGGTCGTTTACAAGTGGTTGATGGTGATTTTTTGTTTCCGAACGGGTTATCTCTTCATCTCTTGCCTGGACACACTCCTGGTTCACAAGGGGTTCGCGTGCCGACCGATGAAGGTAGTTTTCTAATTGCCGGTGATAATGTGGATCTCTATGAAAATTGGCCAACTGATTTCGGCAGTTTACCAGTTCCCGGCGGTATTTTTGTCAATCTTGAGGAGTACCTGTTGTCGCTGGAAAAAATGCGAGGTTTAGCGGACTATATTCTTCCAGCACATGACAGGGAGGTTTTCAATTCTTTGAAAAAAGCTCCAACAGGAGGGATTGGAAATTGAACCCTTTCAATTTTGATTTACCAACAAAGATTCATTTTGGAGAGGGAAAACTGGCGATTCTTTCTGAACTGATTCAGAGATATGGATGGAAAAAAGCATTGGTTATAACAGACAAACGGCTTCGTGAGACTCAGACCTTTACGTATATTGAAAATATTATGAATCGGAAAGAATGTGAATGGGCTGTTTTTGCTGGTGTAGAGCCCAATCCATCTACAGATATCGTAGAGGAGGCAATGCAATTACAGCGTGATTTTCAGGCAGAAGTAGTTGTCGGTTTCGGTGGCGGCAGTTCGATTGATGTATCAAAAGCGGTTGCAGCACTGTCAACGAATCATAAAAGTATTAGCGAGATTTTCGGTAAGGAAAAAATTGAGAAGAAACTTCTTCCCTTAATTGCAGTACCAACCACTGCAGGCACTGGAAGCGAGGTATCTATGGCGTGTGTGATTGAAGATCCTGTGCTTAAAATGAAACGGGCAATTCACAGCCAAAAAGTACGGCCAATGATTGCAATCGAAGATCCCACTTTACTTTACGGGGTACCGCAAAGAGTTGCCGCAGAAACAGGAATGGATACTTTGACGCATTTAATAGAAGGATATGTTTCTAAGGGCGCTACCCCTGTTACAGATGCCCTTGCAGTTGATGGAATCCGTCGGGCATACGAATGGTTAAAAATATTTGTGAACAACAGATCGAATAGCGAAGCAGCGTCCAACATGATGTATGCTGCTCTGCTTGGAGGGGTTGTACTCACGTTTGCACGAACGGGGCTTGCGCATACTTTAACACGGCCATTTGGATCCCGGATGTCCCATGGGTTAGCTAATGCAATCGCATTGCCAACTGTTATGGAATTTAATCTGGAAAGCAATATTGGCAAGTTTTCAAAGATAGCTGCAATTATGGGTGCAGAACAGAGCAATAACGACTTTGAAAAAGCAAAAATCGCTATCGAGAGAGTTAGGGAGTTAAACAAGCAATTGGGTATCCCAGATAAATTTTCAGGATTTATTCAAAAGACTGAAATTCCTCTATTAGCAAAGAGTGCGTATGAGCTTGATTTGTCCAAACTTAATCCAAGGCTATTTTCAGTGAATGACCTTGAGAAACTTTACGATCAATTGATTGTTGAATAGGAGGATAAGGAAAATGAAAATTTTGAAAGCTGTGTCTGCTGTAACATTGGCTGCGATATTAGGTATTACAGGTTGTGGAACTGCCACCTCGTCCGGAAACAATTCAAGCTCAGCCTCAAGTTCTCAAAAACCTTCGAGCGTAACAATAGGCGCTGTTCTGCCACTCACAGGCCAAGGTGCGATGTATGGGACGATGGGCAGGGATGGCATGACGCTGGCGCAGGATGAAATTAATAGTGCGGGCGGCGTTGATGGAATCAAGATTAATATACAGTTTGAAGATCATCAATCCGAGGCTACTCTTGGCGTAACAGCATTACGGCAGCTATCTAGTATTTATCATGTTCCGTACAGTTTGGTGAGCTATAGCAATGTCATTCCTGCACAACTACCAATAGCAAATCAAAACCATATTACCTTGATGAATGGTTTTGCCCAGGATGATACACTTGCCGGTGCGTCTCCATACTTGTTTAATGATATTCCGCTCGCAGGTTTGGAAGTTCCATCACTGCTCAACTATCTCGTAAAAGTAAAAGGTTTCACGAAAGTTGGGATTGTGTATGATAACGCTGGTTTAGGGCTTGATCTTTACAATCAGATAAAATCACAAATTTCTTCAGTCGGCGGAACTATTGTAGATGCAGAATCTGGAGCACTCGGTTCAACCAGTTGGCAGCCACAATTAACGAAGGTTAAGAGTGCAAATCCTCAAGTGATTATCATCGGCACATATGGCCAGGATACAGTTGATTTGCTAACACAAGCAAAACAGATTGGTGTTTCAACTCCATTTGCGGCAACATCCGTTGCGATGATACCTGCTGTTTATGGGCTGCCTGAGTCCCAGGGTCTCATTCATACGAGTCTGCAAATGTCTCCGAGCGGCGAGTTCATAGATAATTACCAGAAAAAGTTCAACACCCAACCTACAGTGTATTCAATTACCTCTTATAACTCTGTAGAGATCTTTGCCAAGGCATTAGATTATGTTGTGAAACATAACGAGAAGATTAATGGTGATTCCATTAAGAACGCAATCACAGCACTCAAGAAGTTTGACACACCTGTCGGCACAATTTCCTTTGATGCTAAGGGGACAAGCTCAGTACCAGTAACGCTGAATCAGGTAGAAAACGGTAAAGATACTCCGCTTCAAAAGTAGAATAAAATCTTGAATTTAAATCTGCGCGAGTAAAGATGTTTATTGCCTGGACGTTTCTTGCTCGCGCAGAGGAGGTAGATAAATGCAATGCTAACTTTGTTTGCTTTGCTAGTAAGCGGGTTATTTACAGCCGTGATATTTGCCTTGTGCTCACTTGCTTTCACAGTAAGCTATTCAGCTACACACGACTTCCATATTGCCCAAGGCGCCGTTTTTGCGATTGGTGGTTACGTTACTTATGCTTGCGTAAACGATTTTCATCTCAGTATCCCGCTCTCGCTGGTCATTGCTGTTTTGGTCGGTGCGGGGCTTGGAGTGTTAATTGAAGTTTTGCTTTACTCCAGATTGCGTCGCTCATCAGGTGTTTCATTAGGATTATTTCTTGCTTCATTAGGGTTACTTACCCTGTTAACAAATATGTTTGTTCTGATTTTTGGTGTAAGTCCCGTACAACCAAACGTGGCTTACCTGGGTAATACTGTGCGACTCGGCCTTGGAGTAAACACAACAGTTCTTCATATCATTTCCTTAGTTTTGGCTGTCTTCGTAATTGCATTGATCGAGTTTTTATATAGACGGACAAAATTAGGTAAGGTTATGCGTGCTGTGTCGGATTCACCCTATATGGCTCGCTGTATTGGGATTTCAGTTCCTAGAGCTTACATTTATGCTTATGCCTTGGCTTCGGGAATTGCGGCACTTGCTGGTGGGTTATTGGCCTTTGAGATTGGAGCATCAAGTGAAAATGCAATATCCATTACACTGATAGCAATCATGGTCGTTCTACTTACGGGAACCGGACACTTTGTATCTTCTTTCGTAACTGCCATGGTTGTCGGCTTGTTTCAAAGTTTAATCCTGATTTCGCTTCCTGAGAAATGGATTGAAGTCATTGTATACTCAATCTTTCTCGCTCTTATCCTATTCCGGCCAAACGGGATAGTTAGCAAGGGAATTCGCGCTAAGGGGGTCTGAGACCGGATGGAGTACGTTATTTATGTAGTTGGCCTGATAGGGCTATATGCGATAGTTGCCATAGCTCAAGACCTGCTAGTTGGATACAGCAATCTCATGTCAATGAGTCAAGCTGCTGTGTTCGGAGTTGGCGCCTACTTAACTGCAATTTTTTCACTTAAGTTTAACACGGGTACAATTTTCAGTATTGTAATATCTGCAGTGGTGGGTGCTGTGATTTGTATGATAATCACATTACCTTCAATTCGAGTATCAGGTGAGCATTTTATTCTTGCATCATTCGCTGTGCAAATTATTGCTTACGATTTGTTTATGGATTGGACGCCTGTTACAGGCGGACCAAACGGAATTGCTGGTATGACATTTGCACCTTTTGGTATTAACCTTGGGCAGGGAAGCATGGTTGTTCTAATAATAGTTTTTCTGGTACTTG